>CAZUAM010000001.1:0-24280 GCA_964618095.1 uncultured Planctomycetaceae bacterium
GCAACACCGTCCTCGATCGGACCTACAAAAGCGGCGACTCGATCGAGGCCGCCGACATCCAGGAAATCGAGGCCCAGTATCTCTACCACCAGGCCGACACCTTCGTGTTCATGGACAACCAGAGCTACGAGCAGTACGAGCTCAGCAAGGAGCAGGTGGACGACGGCTGGAGGTATCTGAAGGAGGGGATGGTCTGTAGCATGCTGCTGTTCGACAACAACCCCATCGGCGTGACGCCGCCGAACCACGTGGTGCTCAAGGTGGAATACTGCGAGCCGGGTGTGAAGGGCAACACGGCCACCAACGTGACCAAGCCCTGCAAGGTGGAGACCGGCGCCGAATTCGACTGCCCCTCATTTGTCAATATGGGCGACCTGATCAAGATCGACACCCGCACCGGGGCATACATCGAGCGGGTGAAGGAGTAGCCGCTTGCGGCTTAGCCATGGGTCGCGTGCCCCTAAGCACCGCCGTACCGGCGGCGGCTAAACATGAGCGAGCACCACGACTTCCGCCCTACGGCCAGTTGGGAAAATCTGCGGCTGAGGGCCGGCTTGCTTCGGCGGCTGCGGGAGTTCTTCGATCGGCACGACTTCCTCGAAGTCGAGACCCCCATCCTCTCGGCCGACACGGTGGTGGACCGTCATCTCGACCCGTTTTACACGGAGGTGCCTGGCGGCGCGGGCGAGCCGCCTCAAAGGCTGTGGCTGCAAACCTCGCCCGAGTTCGCCATGAAACGCCTTTTGGCCGCCGGGGGCCGGGCGATTTACCAGGTCACCCGGGTGTTTCGCCTTGGCGAGCAGGGACCGCTGCACAATCCCGAGTTTACGATGGTCGAGTGGTACCGCGCCGGCGACCGTCTGGACCAGGGAACGCAACTGACCAGCGATCTGTGCGAGGCACTGCTTGAGCGCGGCCCGGCCCAGCGCGTCAGCTACGCCGAAGCCTTCCGGCGGCACGTGGGGCTCGATCCTCACGCGGCCGACACCGAGGAGCTGGCCTCGGCGGCCGAGGGACGTGGCGTGGTACCTCCGGCGAGCCTTTCGACCGAGGATCGCGACGGTTGGCTCGATCTGCTGTTGGCCGAGCGGGTGCAGCCGCACCTGGGGCACCGGCGGCCGGTCCTTCTGTACGACTACCCGGCCGGGCAGGCCGCGCTGGCCAGAGTTGGGGCCAAGGAGCCGCCGGTGGCCGAGCGGTTTGAGCTTTATGTGGCCGGCATCGAGCTGGCCAACGGCTACCAGGAGTTGCTCGACCCGGCCGAGCTGCTTCGGCGCAGCGCCCAAGCCAACGCCCAGCGCCGGGCCGACGGCAAGTCGGCCTTGCCCGAGCAGAGCCGCCTGCTGGCGGCCATGCAGTCCGGCCTGCCGGCCGCGGTCGGCGTTTCGCTGGGGTTCGACCGCGTGGTAATGCTGGCCGCCGGGGCCAAGGGCCTCAGCGAGGTGATGGCGTTTCCCTTCGATCGGGCGTAGGTTGTGGAGGGGGGATACATAACCCACTGTGGCGGCAGCCACGAACATCACAACATCTCCAGCCAGCGTGTTCTGGGAGGTCCAGAGGCTCGAACAGAGAGCGTGAATTCCAGCAACGCGACTTTCGACGGCTTGGGCCGATGTGAATTACCTCAGTAGAGGTAGGCCAATTGCGACCGTTGACGGGGATTCCAATTTGGAATACAATCACGGCATACGGGCGAAGACCTGGGCGGAGTATTCCAGGAAGGTATAATTCCGTGTGGAGACTGCAACCGACAACCGAATATGAGAAGGGGGTGAAGAAATGGCCGAAGAAGCATCGCCGCGAGCTTGTGGCGATGCTCGACAACCTCGACACGTTCCTTGGAGCGCTGAACGCGGGCGCCTCGGTCGAACAGGTGAAGTTCGGCTTGATTCACCCGGAACCACTCGGCGTCCTTGCGATCGATCAGAAGGGCGGCGGTTCGGGCCTCAAGCAGACAAGGCTCTATGCCTATCCCCAGAAGAAAAAGGCGATCCTTCATCTGATCGTCGTTGGTGACAAGAGTTCCCAGAAGAGCGATATCGAGTTCTGTACCGGCTTCGTCAGTACACTCATCGCAGAAAGCCAGGACTGATATGAGCACAGGTCGACAATATGCAAGTGTTTCGGAACTCCTTCAGGAGATCGCGCCTGACGGCGAGTTTCCGGCTGAGTTCGAGGAGCGCGTCCAGCGCAGGAGTCTCATTAAGCACCTGCTCGTGCTTCGTGCTGCAAGGGGACTTGCTCAGCGCGATCTTGCAGAGAAACTCGGGTGTACGCAGAGTCGCATCTCGAAGCTGGAGAACGGAACAGATGACGAGCTGCGCTTGGGCGATCTCGTCAAGTACGTGCATGCTCTTGGCCTCGATTTCGGCGTCGCGATGCGACCGCCGTCGCAAACCGTCGCCGACGATATCAAGTACCACGCTTTCTGTATCAGAGATTGCCTCGAACGTCTTGTAGAGCTGTCAGGAGACGACGAGTCCATGACGGGCGGCACTGCGAGGTTTTTGGCAGAAACCGTTCTCAACGTGATCAAGATAGTGGCAGATACCGCTGCGAAGCTGCCGAGGAACCCCGAGACGCAGTCACCCTATATCCGCATTGAGATGTGCGGGGCCGACATCGGTCGTCAGATTGCCCCCGACGATCCTGCGTCTCTCCGCGACTGCACGGTCGCCTCATGATCCGAAGGACGGGCCGCAATCTGCCGCTGTGCTTGCCCGATGTCTTGAGAGAGGGGTTGGCGCGCCGACCGATGGCGCTGTAACCTTGGTCTCGCGTCGGCACGCTGTGCCGTCGCCTGGCCGGCCGGGAGTAGGCGTGGGCTTCGTTTGGCCAGGACATGCGCTGCACGCAGCGATTTCCCAGCACACTGAAGAGACAGACCGAGGTTGCCTGTGTCCACATCGATCCAAACCCTCCGCGTCGACCTGGCCGAGCGAAGCTACGACATCGAGATCGGCTCGGGCAACCTCGAGCACGTGGGGCGGTTCCTCTGCCGGCTCGGCAAGGTCTCCCACGCGGTGGTGATTACCGATCAGAACGTCCAGGAGCCGCACGCGGTCCGGGTGGCCGAGAGTCTCACGGGCGAGTCGGTCCAGGTTGACATCGTGGCCGTCGAGCCGGGCGAGCCCAGCAAGTCGATCGACATGGCCGCCGGACTCTGGGAGGGCCTGCTGGAGTTGGGGGCCGATCGCCAGACCGTGGTGGTCGCCGTCGGGGGCGGAGTGGTGGGCGACCTGGCCGGGTTTATCGCCGCCACCTACGCTCGGGGCATCCGCTTGTTCCAGGTCCCCACCTCGCTGCTGGCGCAGGTCGACAGCTCCGTGGGCGGCAAGGTGGGGGTGAACCTGCCGGGGGCGAAGAATATGGTCGGGGCGTTCTTGCAGCCGCTGGGCGTGCTGATCGACACCGCCACCCTGGAAACGCTCCCACCACGCGAGTACCGCGCCGGACTGGGCGAAGTCGCCAAGTACGGCGTGATCCTGGACGCCGAATTGTTCGACTACCTGGAAGCCAACCTGGCCGGGCTGGTGGACCGCGATCACAAGGTCCTGGGGCACGTGATCGCACGATGTTGTCGCCTGAAGGCCGACGTGGTCCAGCGTGACGAGCGGGAGGAGACGGGTCTGCGGGCGGTGCTCAACTACGGACACACCTTTGGGCATGCCCTGGAGGCGCTGGCCGGCTACGGCCAACTGCTGCACGGGGAGGCGGTTGCCATCGGCATGTTGTGTGCCTCGCGGCTGGCCGAACGGCTGGGCCGCGTCGACATCCGGCTCACCCAGCGGCAGCGCCGCCTGCTGGAAGCCCTGGGCCTGCCGGTCGAGATGCCCGAGCTGGACCGCGACGAGATCCTCGAAACCATGACGCACGACAAAAAGGTCCAGCACGGCCGGTTACGATTCGTGCTGCCGAGCAAAATGGGTCACGTGGAGCTGGTCGGCGGGATCGATCCGGCGGACGTCCGGGCCGCGCTGGACGGTTGAACGCCTGCCGCTTAGCCGCAGTGGTGCCCCAGCGGTAAACGCGGTGGTTGATCTGGCAGAAATGGGGATAACCTTCCGTGGACAAGTTGCTGATTTGCCGACTGCTGGGACTGATCGCGCTGTTGATCGGCGGATCGATGGCCTTGAGCCTGCCGTGGGCCTTGCCCGTCTTCGGCCAAGCTGAGCAGTTCGAGGTCTGGGGTTTCTTGGCCCTATTGGCGGCAATGGCCGTCTGCGGCGTCGTGGGCGGCCTGTTGGTGTATCTGGGCCGCAACACGAAGGGCCACCACCTTTATCGCAAGGAGGCGATCGCGGTGGTCGGCCTGAGTTGGCTGATGGCCACCGTCTTGGGGGCGCTTCCCTACTGGCTGAGCGGCACCCGATACGAGCTGGCCGTCGCCGGCCAGCCCAACCGCACCTGCCGCATGGGCTTCTTCGACGGGATCTTCGAGTCGGCTTCCGGCTTCAGCGGCACGGGGGCCACGGTGTTGACCGACGTGCAGGATCCGGAGCTGGTGTGTCGGTCGATCCTCTTCTGGAGGTCGGAAACGCACTTCCTGGGTGGGCTGGGGATCATGGTGCTGTTTGTGGCGATTTTGGGCATGGGTTCCGCCGGCAAGGCGCTGATGCTGACCGAGATGCCCGGCCCCAGCCAGGAAAGCGCTTATTCCCGCACCCAACGCGCCGCCTGGAACTTCGCCCTGATCTTCATCGGGCTGACCGCCGTGCTGACGCTGTTGCTGTGTCTCGAAGGGGTCTTGCTGGATGTGCCAGACGTAACGTGGTTCAACTCGCTGTGCCACGCCTTCGGCACAATCGCCACCGGCGGGTTCAGCACCTACAACGACAGCATCGAGCATTTTGGCAGTGTGGGCATCGAGATGACCATCACCCTGTTCATGATCCTGGCCTGCACCAACTTCACTCTGCTGTACTACCTGGTGCTGTTGAAGCCCCGCAAGCTGCTGGGCGACGTGGAGTTTCGCGCGTACTTGATCGTGATGTTGACGGTGGCGGTGGTCGTGATTGTGGCGTTGGGGGTCAACGGCGGCCTGGACAGCCAAGGAGAGCCGGTCCGTTACGGCCTGGGAGAGTCGGTCCGCTACGGGCTTTTCCAGGTGGTCTCGATCATGACCAACACGGGCTTCGGGACGCACGACTCCGACCAATGGAACAGCTTCAGCCGGGGGATGCTGCTGGTGCTGATGTTCATCGGCGGGTGCGCCGGCAGCACGAGCTGTAGCGTGAAGGTGATCCGCTACATCCTGCTGTTCAAGATTCTCTGGTTGGAGCTGGAACAGGTCTTTCGCCCCAGCGTGGTCCGCCCGGTGCGGATCGGCGGCAGACCGTTGGAGAATCCCGACACCCGCAAGGACGTGCTGCTCTACTTCGGCGTGTTCATGGTGATCTTCGTGATCGGCTGGATGGTCTTGGTGGCGCTGGAGCCGGACAGCACTTGGACCGAGATGGGCCATCCGCCGCGGGAAAAGCTGATCGACTGCGCCAGCGCGGTGGCCGCCACGCTCAATGGCGTCGGTCCCGGGCTGGGGATCGTGGGCGAGTCGGAGAACTACGCCCACTTTCAGGGCCAGAGCAAATTCGTGCTCACCTGGCTGATGCTTCTGGGCCGGCTGGAGGTGTTTGTGATCCTGGTGCTCTTCGTGCCCCGCTTCTGGCGGAGGAGGTAAAACGCACCAGGTCCCGGCGCCCGTCATTCATCATTCTGCATTCTGCATTCATCATTCATCCTTGGCCCAAACCTCGGCCAGCGCCGCCAGCCACTCGGCCGCCCCGACTATCTGCTCCAGGCAGGTCCACTCCAGCGGTGAGTGGGGGTTATGTTGCCCGGTGGCCAGGTTCGGCGTGGGCAGTCCCAGCTCCGTGAGCCGGGAGCCGTCGGTGCCGCCGCGGACGATCGTCAGCTCGGCCTGGCGTCCCAGCCGCTTTAGCGCCCGCTGGGCATAGGCCACTGCGCGAGGCTCCCGGTCAAGGCCCTCGGACATATTGCGATACTGCCGAGTGAGGGCCACGTCGATCTTGGCCTGGGGAGACTCGGCCAGGCTGGCGGCGGCTGCCCGATGCAACAGATCGGCATGTTCTTCCAGCTTTGCCGTGTCAAAGTCGCGCAGGAGGATCCGCAGCTTGAGCTGCGCCACGCCCCCGCCAATCTCGTAAGGGTGCAAGAATCCTTCCCGGTCCTCGGTCGTTTCCGGCGAGAGCCGATCGCGGGGCAGGCGGGCGAGAAAATCGGCGGCCACCCGCAGTGCGTTGGTCATGCGGCCCTTGGCGATCGAGGGATGGATGTTGACCCCGCGGATGGTGACCACGGCCAGATTGGCCGAAAAGGTTTCCACGTCGATCCGGTCGGCCCCCTGGCCGTCGAGCGTGTAACAGGCCGCCGCGGCGATCTTGTCCGGATCGAGCTTATCGACGCCGCGGCCGATTTCTTCATCGCAGGTGAAACAGAGGCGGACCGGCCCGTGCTCGATCTCCGGGTGTTCGCTGAGGTGGGCGGCCGCCTCCATGATCGCGGCCAGGCCGGCCTTGTCGTCGGCCCCCAGCAGGGTGGTGCCGTCGGAGGTGATGAGGGTCTGCCCGAGCAGTTTTTCCAGTTCCGGGTTGTCGGCCGTGCAAATCACCCGGCTGGGATCGCCCGGCAGGATCAGGTCGCCGCCGGGGTAGTCCTCGATCACCTGGGGGTTGACACCCGCGCCGGGCGTCTCGGGCGAGGTGTCCAGGTGGGCACAGAAGGCAATTACCTCCGCGGGCTGACGGCTGGTGGGGGGGATGGTCGCCAGGACGATGCCGTGCCGATCCTGCCGGGCGTCGTCGATACCCAGGGTCCGCAGCTCCTCGACCAGCAGCCGCCCCAAATCGAGCTGTCCCGGCGAACTGGGATGGCCGTCGGCCCCTTCCCGGGCGGTGGTGTCGATCCTCACGTAGCGCAGAAAACGTTCCAACAGCCGCTGTCGGTTCATGCTTTCCATTCTCCCGCCAAGAAAATGCCGATCTTCCCGGGGCCTATCTTCCTCTAATTGGGCCGGTTTTGGTAGGCTAGAGACTGGACTGAAGGTCCCGAATCCCCAATCCCGAGGTCCTCGGCCATGCCCGCTCAAGTTCGCTACCTGGTGTTCGATATCGAGAGCGTTGCCGACGCCGAACTGGTGGCCAAGCTCCGTTACGCGGGCGAGTCGCTGGAGCCGGCCGAGGCGGTGCGGCGATACCGCGCCGAGTTGATGGAGAAATATGAGAGCGACTTCATTCCCTACACCTTCCAGATCCCGGTATCGGTGGCGGTGGGCAAGGTGAGCGCTGATTTCCGGCTGGCCGACGTGGTGGTGCTCGACGAGCCGCGGTTCCGCCCCCACGTGATTGCCGAGAACTTCTGGCGGGGATGGGAGAAGTATCGCCGGCCCACGCTGGTCAGCTTCAACGGACGCGGTTTCGATCTGCCCCTGCTGGAGCTGGCCGCGTTTCGCTACGGGCTGAGTGTGCCCGGCTGGTTTCGGGCCGACGGCAAATCTTTCGAACAGGCCCGAAACCGCTACAACACCAAATCGCACATCGACCTGTGCGAGCTGCTGACCAATTTCGGGTCGACGCGGTTCAACGGCGGGCTGAACCTGGCGGCGAACCTGTTGGGCAAGCCGGGCAAGATGGACATCGAGGGTCACATGGTCCAGGACCTCTACGACGCCGGCCGGCTGGCCGAGATCAACGACTACTGCCGCTGCGACGTGCTGGACACCTACTTCGTCTTCCTGCGAAGCAGGGTGGTGATGGGCCAACTGCCGCTGGAATCCGAGCAGCAGATCATCGCCCAGACCAAGGCCTGGCTCGAACAAAAAGCCGAAGAAGTCTCCGCCTACCGCATCTACCTGGAGCACTGGGGCGACTGGGCAAATCCGTGGCAGGAAGAAAACGATTGACGATCGGTGATCGATGACTGATGATCTACGATTCGTAGAGGCAAGTGACGTAATCTTGATTTAGGAAAGGGGCTGCAAATGGCTACCTTCTTCATGTTCGGCAGGTATTCGAAAGACGCGCTGGAAAGCGTCAGCGTCGATCGCACCCGGCAGGCTCACCGGGTGGTGGAAGAGCTCGGCGGCAAGATCAAGGCGATCTATGCCCTGCTGGGCGAGTACGATCTGGTGATCATCGCCGAGCTGCCTCGCATGGCGGAGGCCATGCAGGCGTCCATGGCCTTGAAGCGCTTGACCGACATTTCCTTTTTCACCACCGCCGCCATGCCGGTCGAAGAATTCGATCAGATGGTCGGCGAGATGTAAGCGGGTGCCGGCCGATTCGGGATTCGGGGTCAAGGGGCTGAGATACCGACGGCCCCGCGGGGGATTGGCGGTTCGGCGATTCCTTCCCGCCGCCGGACGGCCGACAGGTTGACCGGAGTCGAGAATCTCAGGTCTTCTCCGATATTGCCCTGGACGCCCCTCCCGTGTGCAAATTGTATGGTAGAATTCTACTGTCAGGGCGTTAGGTGCGGCTGCCTCGCCGACGGCGCCTTGACAGGGACACCGCAACGAGGCGTCGGGCATACTCCCGCGGTGGAAGCCCGTCACGCGTCGACGCCTGACAGACGCGTGGCGGGCTTTTTTTGCGCCAAGCTTTCCCGAATACTTCCAATCCCCGATCCCCAGGCCCTAATCCCCGGCCCTAAACCCCGATCATCTGGCCCGGCTGCGGCTCGCCCTCGTAGCGGACCACCACGGGCAGGGCCAACGCCCAGAGATTGCCTGACCGGCCGAACGCCGCCCGGTTGAACGCCTCGACGTACGTGGCGGCCTCCTCCCCCGACATGGTGCCCTTCTCGGCGGGCTCCACGGCGACCGCCGCCGGCGGCACCTCGCGATAGCCTGCCGGCTGCCAGTGTTCGTATCGGGCGATCCATACCCGAAACCGATCCCCCCCTGAATGGCCGGTGCCCTTCATGGTGTGCTCCAGATTCCCAAAAAATCCCCGCTTGTTCGCCCTTGACGGAACTCCGTCGTTGTAGTATACAGACGTATACCATACTGTCAACAGCAGTTTTGGTCGCCGTTTTGGACAACCTGGTTCTTCGTTTCGGGCCTGGTACGATGTCCGACTATGCAGGGGAAAATTTGCAGCGGCTCTTGGCCGGCCGGGGGCTGTCGATCCGCCAGCTCGCCGAGAAGACGGGGCTAGACGAGCGGACGATCCGGGGGATCCTCAGCGGCACCAACACCCCGCACGCCCGGACGCTGCACCGGCTGGCCGAGGGGCTCGGCGTGGCGGTCGACGAGTTGTTCCTCCACCCCTCGCAACTGCTCTACCGGCGTTTCGATCGCCGGACCAATCCGGTGGTGGAGGAGGTCATGCAGTCCCACCGCGAGCTGTTTTCCGACTGGACCGAGGCCGATTTCGACGAACTCCACAGCCGCGTAGGCACCGGCGGGGCGCTGACCGTTGAAGGGACCCTGGCCGCGGTACAGCAGATGAACCGCAAGCGCGAATTGCACGAAAAGCTGGACCTGCTCCTGGAAAGCAGCCAGGCCGAGCTGATCCGCGGGATTATGGAGGTGTTATACGCGCAAGTCTCGCCCGAGGCGCCGCAGCCTGGAGAATTGGGAGACTGACAGTTCGCTTCACGGGCTTACGTAGCGGGCGTCTTCGTCAGGCACTCGCGCGTAGTAAAAGGAAAGCTTTTCTCGCAACACTTGTCTCCTCGATACGGCCAACTGCAGGATTTTCGTGCCTGGCGGTGCCGGCTTCCCGCGATCCACTAAGTTGCAGTCCACCCGGCAAATGCTCTTGAAATCCACCATATAGTGGCCCACCTCAACTGGGCCACCTTTCCGTTCTTTCCGTTTCAAAGTGTATTTCCGTAGTAGGTCGTGTGCTTCGTAGATGAAACAATCTATGAAAATGTAGGAATGTCCCTTGGCAATATTAAGCTGCCTTTGTTCAAAAGGCCACTTCTCCCAGACGGCACGCGGCACGCAGTGCTCCGGTGCCACCTTCCCGTTGACTCGCGTGAGGTCCTCGGCAAGATAGTCGTTGTCGAGGAAGCCCGGGCGGATTTCTACGAGCGGCGCGAGTGCGAAGGCTTTCTTTTCAATAGAACAACAGGGCGTCATTACCGCGGCGTATGCCGGGCTGCTGACCGCAATCGCCCAATCGTTGTGCATTTCCGTGCTAGGATCGTGCGTTCCCGGCGTCGCGAACTTAAAACCCGTAATGACGTCGCCGAAACGGAGAATCTCTTCGGGACTGTCATCATAGAAGCCGCCCAAGACATTTACTCCCGGTAGAACTCATCCACATCGAAAACACCGGTGTTCGCAACCCTTTGCTCATGCGAGAGGAAATCCTTCTTGATTCGCAGCTCTGCGATACCAAGGAAACGGTTGTCCTCAGAAAGGCAGACCACAATTTCGAAGTTCTCGTACGGAACGGCGACCAGTTTTTGCCTATTCTCGTCGAGCTCTGCCCCGGTTGAACCCCTGGTCAGGTCCAGGTAGGAGTACTGTTTATGAGGAAGCATGGCTTTGCTCCGCAGGTCTTCTCATGTATTCCAAAATCGGTTCTTTGATCGTACGTTGGAACTCGTCCCAAACGATGTCGTGAAGTTGGTCTGTCACGTCAATGGTTGCGCTGGGCTCAATATTCTCCGACCACGCGTCGAAATCCAGGATCAGCTTGCGGCTCTCCCCTTCGCTTTGCAGCGATTCCGCATAGCGCAGTTTGTGCGGGTCACGGCGGACGATGACCTTATAGTCCATTGCCAGGGAGGCTTCTAACGGAAACCGACCGAGTGGGAACGCCGTTGCATAGAGCTCGCGGAATCCTTCGCTGCTGTTGTCGAGTACGGGGCATTCGTCGATGTAACGTAGGCCGACACGAGTGACTACGGGAACCCCCGTCACGTCATAAAAGTGTCGCGTGACTGACTCGATGACTTCGCGAAAGCACCCTTCCTGCCCATGTCTGTAGCTCTTGTGGCTCGTGGAAACGAGCGCCAGCAAGTTTGAGCTTACCTCCAGCTTCACACCCCGTTCGGACTCAAACTGCCACACGCGATTCACGGCTTCTTTCTCTTTGAGCTCGGTGACCATCTGGCCAAGCTTCTCGGCGTCAGCTTCCTCGGTGACAAGGAACGGCCGACGCAGAAGTAACTCCGACTTTGGGAACTCCTTCATCACCCTGACCTGGAAGTCTCCGATACGATCTCCAAGAAAGAAGAGGTTCGGATAACGGATCGCAAATATGACCTGTTTCACTAGCGGATTCGGAAACACTTCGCCAGAACTCATGCAACGCGACCTTTCTATAGTCAGAATGGGCATTCCTCGTCTGCTGCAAACCATTCGTCCGCTGGTGGATTCCGCTTTGCCAACTCTAGGAGTTCCTCGTCGGTGGGTGTCATCCTCTCGATGCGATCCTGGATGCCTTGCCCGGCAGGCAGACACTCTTCGCCCTGGCCGAACGGGTCGACCTCTGATCCCTCACTCGGCAGATGACTGGGTTCCATTGCTGAATTCCTCATGTGGGCCTGCCTACGATTGGATCGACAAGCTGGGCCCCAAACTCCAAGTGAAGCGCTTACCATATTCTACGCTAACCGAGCACCCGCGTGACGTCAATACGTGCGGCGCTTGCTGCCTGGCGAGCGGCAGGGCCACCCGATTGGGCGGGTTCGGCCTCCGTTCGTTGGGCCGCGCGGTGCAGCGCCGTCAACACCGTCTCGACGATCCGCGTGGTGTCGAACTGCCGATCGGCCTCCGCGGCCACGGCGTGGGGATCGAGCTGGTGACAGCTTGCCACCGCGTCGAGGCACGCCTGCGGACGGAAGCGGTCGATCAGGATGCCGGTGCGGCCGGGCTGGATGAACGGGGCGCCGGTGGGGACCCCGATCGCCGGGCAGCCGGCCAGGAGGATCTCGGCCAGGGCCAGCGGGCCCCGATCGTCGTTGGAGAGATACAGGCAGCATCGGGACCGCCGGGCCGCGTCGAAGAGTTCCTGGCGGGCGAACTGCCCGTAGATCAACAGCCGCAGGCGGCGAAAATGCCGCCCAAGCCGGGCGACCAGTCCCCGGCGATAGTTGCCCTTGGCGTAGACCAGCAGGTCGTAGTCGGCCGGCCGCGGCGGGCCGGGTTTGGGATCGATCGGGTAGGGCCAGAGGACGATCGGGGCGCGGTTGTCCGGGCCCCGGTGTTTCTCGATCAGGTCGCGGTACCAGGCCGATTCGGTGAACATCAGCCGGCAGCTTGCGGCGTTGCACAGCTCGCGTTCGGCGGGAGCCTGGCAGGGCCGCCAGCTGTGCTCGAACAGCACGTTGGGGCCCACGATCAACGGGCGGCCGACCAGCGCACACATGGCCGCCGCGTCGCGATCCTCCCAGCACCAGAACCAGGGGATCTCGCCTGCGCCAAGCGGGCCGCCGATCTTCAGCCACTCGGGTCCGCGGACGCGGAGGGCCTTTTGCAGGGCGTATTGCCCGTTCCACGGCCCGGAGCCGCCCGGCCGAGTGACTGCACGAATCAGACGCACGCGGGGAACCACGACTGGCGAATGGCCAGCGACGAAACCCGCCGTTCCACTTTGGTCGTTGGTCATTGGGGCTTCGTCATTGGTCATGATGGGTCACTGGACTAAAACGTCCTCGGGCAGACGCCGGGGAGGATCTTGGGGCCGTGCAGGTCGAGGTCGGGCGGATCGGCGATCACCAGCCGGGTCTTGGCGCTCCGCAGACCACCCAGCCGGCAATAGCCGTCCGGACCCATCCCCGAGAGATGCCATCCGTCGCCGGTCCCCCAGCGATAGACGTAAAAGGGCTTCAGTCCCAGGCCGATCGGGTCGGCTTCTTCCACGGCGGCACGTTTGAGCCGCCGGGCGAGGGCCTGATCCTCGCCGTTGTTTTCTGCGGGGTATCCGCCCACTTGCTGAAAAACGTCTCGGGCGTAGGCCCAGCCGCCGTGGAACAGCCCGCCGGTCTCGTGCTGCCTGAGCGAACCGTCCTTCTGCGGGTGCAAGACGAGGCTGGGCCGGGACCAGGGTGCAAGCTTCAATGCGGCTGCGCACGCCCGCAGGGACCAGGGCAGGTAGAGATCGTCGTCGTCCCACACGGCCAGTGCCTCCACGTCCTCGGAGACCAGGGCGGCGGCCGCGTTTCGCTTTTCGCCCAGTGTCGGGTATCGGTTGGGCGCGGAGATCAGCCGCCAGCGGTGGCCCTCTTGGTTGTCGTATTGTCCGGCGTCGTCCAGGATGACCAGTTCCCGTTTCTCGGCGAGGTAGTCCTGCTTCAGAAAGCAGTGGACGAGGTATCCCAACTGCTTCGGTCGCAGAAACGTACAGCAGACGGCGGCGATTTTCATGGGTCAGGGATCAGGGGTGAGGGGCGAGGGGTGAGGGGCGAGGGGGGGCAGTTGGCTGGTCATTCGTGCCTCGTCATCTCTCGAAGGTGCATCCGAACGCCGCGACGTCGGGTTGGGAGAGGGCGGCAACAATCGCTCGGGTTTCGTCGTCGTAGCAGTCACGGTACGGCCGGTGGTGGGAGCCGTTGAGCTTGGGAAGTTCGCGTACGGGCAGGCCAAGCCGTACACACACCTTGCCGAAATCACCTTGCAGGCGCTCGAAGCGGCCCACGAAATCCACAAGCAGCCTGCCGTCGGTGCCGGCGATCCAACTGCATTGCGGCCAGAAATGGAAGTCGTTCCGCAGCGGCCAGGCGTGGAATCGGCGGCAGAAGTCGGCAAAGCTCCGGCAGTGCCGCACGTGGGCCACGATCTGCGCGTTGGGACCGTACCAGGGATGTTCCGGCGTCATGCCGGCAAAGTAGTGATACAACGAGGCGAAGCGATCCCACGGGTTGCGGACGAAAGCGAACGAGAACCACCTGCCCAACCCGCCCACTTCGTGCGCCCTGGGAAAGTGGCCGGTCCACTCGTCCCACCAGTCCAGCGATGCGATGCTGGAGCCACCGGTCCGCGGCACGTGGAAAAAAAGGCACCGGTAGCGGTCAGAGCGGTTCATCGGTTGGATTGTGCGTTAAACGTCGAATTCCGGAAACAGCTCGAACATCAGGTGGTCCTGCCGGCGGACGTAGCGTTTCAGCGCGGGCGTGTAGTATGCTTGCCAATCCTCGTTGCGGCGGTGTATTCTCTCGGGACCGGGGCGAACCTTAGGGGCCTTTTCGACGGCGGCGAGCTTTTCTTCGGGCACGCCGTAGCGGCGGAGGTACTCGGCCAGCTCGCGGCCGAGCCGGGCGGTTCGCAGCAGCCTCACCCCGGCGATCTGCCGGCTGAGCTGCTCAACCCTCGGGGCCCGCACCAATGCATTTCGCAGGAAGCGCTTCGGGGCCTTTCCGAACCAGTTGATCAAGGCGCCGGTGCACTGGCCGACTGGCGGGCAAGCCCCCAGTTCGGGATGATGTCGCCGCCACCACTGCCGGTTGCCCAGCCGCAGGAAATCTTCGAAGGTCAGGTTGGGGTAGCCGGGGTGCCGCTCGACTCCGGGCAAGCTCTCCACGTGTGTGACCCACCAGCGAAACTCATAGCAGCTCACGTACCAGTCATAGGGAGAGCGGAGACAGCCAACCAGCGGCAGATCACGGCAATCCGGGGGGATCTGGCAACGAAAGCCGTGCTTGTCGAAGTTCCTCGCCTGCGGAAAGATCCGCAGCAGGTGCCGCGTGACAAACGACCCGCCCGCCTTCGGCAAATGAAGGAACAGGAAGTGCTTGGTGGCGATCATCGCAGGTTTCGCGGTTCGCCGGTGGCGTCCTCGTTTTCACCGACGAAGTCGGCCGCCAGCCGGATGTCCGTGGCCGAGTCGTCGCCCAGGGTGCTGTTTCCCAGCCCGATGTGTTGTGCCAGGCTGGGCGTGTGATACCAGACTTTCCGCCCGGTGGCGTCGGCCCACTTGCCGATCTCCCAGTCGGCGTTGCGGACGCTCTTAAGCGGGGCCACTTTGGCCAGAATGGTCCGGGCCGCCTTGGGCGGGAAGATCCAGGCCTGCGAGCCGGCCAAATAGAAGCCGCGGTTGCTCTGCGCGTCGCTCCAACCCCGCTTGTCTTGCCGGTACGCCTTGGGGCAGTAGGGTGAGCAAAGGGCAATCTTCTCCACGGGTCCCGGCCAGAGCGTCCGCTGAAGGTACCGGCGCAGGCCGGGGCAGAAGACGACGTCGTCTTCCACGACGAAATAGGCGTCGGCCCGGGGGTCGCGATGGACGGCGTACCGCAGGGCTTCCATATAGGCGCGAAAATGGCCCGACAACAAGCGGTCGTGGTAGACCCCGATCGCGGACGGCAGACCGCGGCAGTCGGCCCAGCCCGCCGCCTGAAGGCTTTTCAGTGTGCGTGCCAGCGTCTTCATCGGGCGGGGGGCGGTGAGCACGACCGTGGCAATTCTCATTCGCTCAGGCCCCCCAGCAGGGCGTTCCAGCCGGACCAGATCGTCTCGGGATTGGCCAGTTCGGTTTCCAGGCTGGTTCGGGCCTGGCGGGCGATCTCGATGCGGTGCTGTTCGTCGTAGGCCAGCCGCGCGGTGTAGTAGGCGAACTGGTCGGGGGTCTCGCAGAGGTATCCGGTCCGGCCGTGCCGGATCATCTCCGGCCATCCACCGCGGCTGTCGGCGACCAGCGGCACGCCGGCGGCCATGGCCTCCAGCCCCACTCGGGGCCAGTTCTCGGTGGCCTGCCCACCGGCGTGGACCATGGCATGGAGCGTGGCCAGGAACTGTTGTGGAACCTGGCTTCCGGCCGACAGGCATTCGGCCCAGGGGGGCGGCGGGCCCAGCCGCGCGCGGACCTCCGCCGCCCAGCCCAGCACCCGGGCACGGACCGGATGCGGGACCTTGCCGTAGATCTCCCAGGTCCGAGGCGAGAACTTGTCGGCCGCCGCCCGGCTGATCCGGCCGATGGTAAAGATCTCGCCCCGGCCGTGTGGAAGCGGACGAAAGGAAAACTCTTCGGCGGCCAGGGCCCCGCGGATGATCTGTCCGCGGTGATCCTCGTAGCCGAATCGGCGGAGCTGCCCCACGAGCTGATCGTGCTGATAGCGGCTCTGGAAGACGTGCCGGTCGAATACCCCGCACTGGCGATAGTGGAGCCGCTCCCTGGGGAAGAGCCAGTTCATGCAGCCCACCCAGGCGATCTTGCAGCCCAACTCGCGGAACCGCTCGGCCGCGGCCAGGAACTTGGTGTTGCACATCGAGACCACCACCTGGCCGGCCAGTCCGGGCACGTTGTGTAGGTCGTCGGGGTTGCTCTCGATGGTGCGACAGCCGATCTGCCCGAGGCGGGCGTGCCATTTCTGCTCGGCCTTCCAGGTCGGGATCAGGGTGACGCCCAGGCCGAACTTTCGCCACAGCTTGACCGTGTGCCAGAGCTCGGTATTGGCCCCGCCGACGTCACTGGGGTATCCGCAGACGAAAACGTGGTCGAGCATGCTTTGCGATCTCAAAAAGGGGGCATTCTACTTTTTTGTGCGGCCTTGAGCTGAATTCTCCGAGTACAGACTCAGCAAAAAAGTAGAATGTCCCCTTTTCTATTCCGTCCCGATCACGCTCCAGCGGTTTTCCTGCCGGTCGTAGGAGACGATCACCTTGTCGCCGGGGGCGATGTTCGGCCAGAGCCAGTTCAGGGCCGTGACGTCCTGCCCGCTGTCGACGAGGTTCCCGGTGGCATAGTCCTTCCACCACAACGAGACGGTGCCGGTCGTGCCCGTGTTGATCGCCTCGTCGGCCTTGCCCTCCGAGATGAGCTTCGCCCGTAAGGTGAGGATCTCCCACCGGCCGCGGACGGGGCTCCAGATGGCCAAACCGAGTGTGGCGGCGTGGCCGTAGGTTTCGCTGCCTGCGCGGCCGAACCCCAGGTAATCGGCCGAGTTGACGTAGACCGTGATTTCCGGCACGGCGGGGTCGTCGAGCAGGTAGGCGGTCACCGACGAGTCGCCCGGCGTCAGGGTGGCCGTCAGTTCGATCTGCACCACGAAAAGCGCCGGGGCGATGATCTCCCATCGGCCGCTCTGGCGGTTGTACCAGGCGTAGCACCGCATCCCCGCACCGAAGGTGGGCGTACCCATCGGCAGCCCGGCCGCGTTGCGGAAGGCGGTGGGGTGGTAGAGTGTGGTCTGGGGCGAGTGGGCGGTGCCCCCGTATTGATCGTCACTGTGACTCAGCCAGACCTGCTTCGCCCCTTGCGTATAGGGCACGTCCGGCACGTCCGTCTCGGTCCCGTCGGGATAGACCAGCGCCTCGCTCAGCTCGTACAGACCGATCGGCGCTGCCGGCGGAGCGGGGGGCGGGGCGTCGGGTTGGCTCTCAGCGCTGGTCATCAGTCGGTCGCCGCGAACTGGAACAGTTGGGAGAAGTCGCTGGAGGGATAGGGCCGGTTGCCGTTGGCGTCGATCAGCTCGTCCCAGCCGGGGTCGTCGGCCGGCAGGGAGCGATAGGCGTGATTGAAGCCGACGACGCTCCCACCGGCGGTCTTGATGGCCTTTTCGCGGAACAGGTAGCCGATCCACCAGGCCAGTGCCGGATTGGCCAGCTCGTCGAAGCGGATGAACTCGCGCTCGGCCGTCGCCCCGGCGAACAAGACCGTAGCCGCCGCGGCCCCCATGAACGCTGCGTCGTTGACCGTGCCCATACACTGGCGAATCGCCTCCCAGGGCGGACGGACCACGCGGTGCCAGGTGAAGTGATGCTCGACGATCGGGACGCGGATCGGCGGCACGGCCTCCGGCGGCACGGGGACCTCGGCGGCGCCGGCCCAAGCCAGGGCGTGCCCGGGCAGGGTCATGGTTTCCCCGCCCGGCTGCTGCCGATACGTCAGGATCGTTCCCTGCTCGACCGCCGGCAGGTCTTCCCGGTCGGAGGGCACCAGTAACTCATAGCTGACCGTGACCTTGGCGAAGCCGTTGTAGCGATTGAGCCCTTCGGTCAGTTCGCTGAGGACTTGCGGCGTGAGGTCGTCGGTGAAGGGCTCGCAGCGGGTGCGCATGGCGACGACGTCGGGCTTGCCGGGATACTGGGCCCGGCTGCGTCCCCCGTACTCGTAGCCGTCGCCCAGCAGTTGTTCCACCACCAGCTCCCGGTCGTCCCACGCGCAGAGCAGCACCCGCTGGGCCTTCATGCCGTCGGGGCCGTAGGTTTCCAGCGGCGAACCGGCAAGTTCCTTGAACGCGACCGTCATGTCCTTCTCTTCCTCTGCGGAGGTGTCGCCTGGATTGCTTGGAGAAATGAATGCAAAGAAAACCGTTTAGCCCCGACGGCCACGTCGGGGAGGACACCGCGTGGACGCGGCGGCTAAACTCGCGGTCACTCTGCAAGCGTTTTCACGTTCCACTTATGCTCCGGAACCGGATCCCGAGCCGGAACCCGGGGCAGTGATGGTGCCGACGACGGCAATGCTGTAGGTTACGTCGCCGCCGCTGGCCGTAAGTTCCAGATTCTTGTTCCCCTCGTCCACGTTCCAGCCCGCCTGGCGGTTGGCCAACAAGAGCGGGCTGTCCGGCGGGACGGCAAGCTGGTCGCCGTCGGCGCCGAAGGGTTCGGACCACTCGTCGCTGTCCGCCCCACCCACCAGCAGTTGGCCTCCACTGCTGGTTCGGTTGACGATCAGCAGGGCCTTGACCGTGAGGAAGGTGACGGTGTGGGTATCGCCGAGGATGGTCCGCGTCAGGCTGGTCAGGTCGAGGG
Source organism: uncultured Planctomycetaceae bacterium (assembly GCA_964618095.1). Classification (GTDB taxonomy): domain Bacteria; phylum Planctomycetota; class Planctomycetia; order Pirellulales; family Thermoguttaceae; genus CAZUAM01. Next base: position 18,665 of record CAZUAM010000001.1, read on the forward strand.
TGATCGACGTGGCGTCGAGCAGCGTCTGGTCTTCGGCGTGCCAGACGGCCTCGGCCTGATTATCCCCGTTGCCGTCGAGGAGCCGTTGGGCGTAGTTCAGCCGATCGTTGTCGACGGCCCCTTCGCTCCAGTTCCAGCCGACCGAGGCCTTGACTTCTGCTTTGAAACTCATTTCGCACTCCCCAACGTCAAATGGGCTGCCTTCTCGCTCCCACGCTTGTCTTCTCGTTCCCACGCTCCGCGTGGGAACGCCGCTTGGTTTTAGGCTGATGCAATGCGGGCAGCGTTCCCACGCAGAGCGTGGGAACGAGCGTAAGGCGGGCAGCGTTAGACCCCCGAGGTCAAATAGACGGTGCAGTTGAAGTCGACTGTGAATTGCCACAGGCCGTCTTCATTTTGGTGCTCAGAATCATCGCGGCGCTGCATGCCGATCACCTTGTCGCTGCCGGAGAGCGCGAATTCGGCCAGGTGGAAGGCCGCCTTGAGCTGATGCACGACGGCCGCGCCGGCGTCGTGGTTCTCGTGGAACACCTCGACCCGCACACCCACCCGATCGACCGTAGAGCCGTCGTTGAGGCAGGCCATCGGGCGGTCACTCTGCCTGGAGATCACGGCGTACGGCGTGGTCGGATCGACGCTCATGCCCGTAAAGACCCGGGACGCCGGCAGCAGGTCGTTAAGCGGCTCGGTGGCCGCCCAGCGCTGGTGGATCACTTGGGCCAGGTTCATGGGTTTCGGCTCCGATTCAGGCGGATGGCCACGGGGTCACCTCGGCGTCGATGGTCTGAAGCTCCCCGACCCGTGCGGCGCCGAGGGTGGCGCGGACCTTGTAGACCGTTCCGTCCGGCCCCTGAATGCAATGGTTGTGGTCCAGGGCGAGGTCTTCTTCGACGAAGATCTGGTACCGGGCGGTGGTACGCCGGGCCCGGTGCTCGGTGCCCACCTCGGTCGTGGCGGGTTGGATCCTCGCCCGGACGCCCGTCTTCCAGGGCCGCCAGATCGTCTCGACCGCCCCGCCGTCGCTCTTGAGGTAGGTGGCCTTGAGGATCGTGATCGTGTCGTCCAGCCCGTAGACCACCGCCAGGTTGCAGGTGGCACACCGCCATCTACTCCGCAGCGTGGTCAGTTGCACGTCGAGGATCGTCCACCTCCGGCCCTCGCCGTCGATAATCGCGTCGCCCAGCCGGGGAGAATCGCTGAGCTGCTCCGTGGGCAGATGCCAACTGACTTCGCTGGCCGTGTAGCGGCCGTCGCTGGGGACGTCCTTTTTCCTGGTGTGGTAACGGTTATGCAGGGCGGCTTCCCGGGTGGTCGCGGCGCGGCGCAGTGCGTGCGTCACCACGGTGGCCTCGCTGGAACCGCGGCGCCGCAGCGTGACGGTCTCCAGGCCGTCAATCACCTTGGCGAAGTCGCCGTCCGGATCGAAGTTGACCGTCATCTGTCTTCCTGCCTCCGGAAAGTCATTCGTGCTTCGTCACTGCTTAAGTGTATCCCCGGCTGCGGAACTCGAAGGGCTCTTCGCCGGCCAGCTTTTGGTTGCACCAGTCGACGGTTTGCTGGAGCTGCTTGAGGTAGTCGCCCCACGCGATCATCTGTCCGTCGACGTTGTAGGTCGGCTTGGGCTCGGCGGTAATCTGTGCGATCAGGGCCAGGGTTTGGGTCTTGATGGCGGCGATTTGTTCGGCGTCGCTGGGCATGGCTCACCTCAGATTACGTTCAGGCGGAAGCGGACCAGGATCACTTGCCCGGTGCTGGGGGTCAGCTCGAACTCCACCAGGAACCGCCGCCCGGCCACGGTGAAGGCCTGGTGTTCCGACACGTCCAGCACGTGCCGGAAGTTATAGCCGGTCTCGTCCACGGTCCAGAGTGCGTCGTTCTGAAGCGTATTCAGTACGAGGTCGGGGACGCTGAGGGCCACGTCGCTGTGGCCGGTGATCGCCGTGCGGCTGTCGGCGTCCTGGTCGTCGAGCAGATAGACCGAATACTTGGCCGAAGCGACGTCGGCCTGGAGGATGTTCTGGCCGTCCTTGCCGACCACTCGGGCCAGCAGGGTCACCGAGCCGTTCTTGAACGCCGTGCCGTAGGTGTCAGCCGTTTCGGCCATGGCACTCTCCCAGGATGCTTCCGGTGCTGAATGTTTCGCCTTCTGCGGCGCCCGTGAGGAACGGCTCGCCTGCGGCTGCGCCCGTGTGGAACGTCTGCCTGGCCGTTACCCGATAGGGACCGCCGATTGCCGGCAGCATCCGCGGCACCCGCCGGCGGAGGCGTAACGGGACGGCGGGCACGCCGCAGAGTGGCTGAATCAGCCCCGGCGGCAAGACGCGATCGTACACGGCCAACACCGGCACGAGAGCGTTCAGCCCGTAAGCGGACATCGAAAAGGGACGCCCGATCTTCCATGATGCCGCGGACGACGCCAAGTCGCGGTTTAGAGTCCGCTTGCCGCACTCTGCACCATTACAGTAAAAGATGATTTCATTATTAGCGCTTACAGTCACGCCAACGTGCAGCCACGTGCCTGCACTCAAGACGCTACTAGAAGTGATCCAGTCATAGCCTACGCCGTCGCCGATTAGCAGCGTCATTTGGTCGTTATACACGCCAAAGTGAAACCGCATCGTGCTGTCTGCTCCGCCGGGGCTGTTGTCCCAAAACGCCCCGTAGGTGACGAGCGAGTGCAGCTTGATCAATCCCACCACGCTGATATTGGGACGCCCGCTGATCGCCAGCGCTGAAGGCTTTCCGCAGTCCACGTATCCGCTAGAGGCGGGCAGATCTAAGGCCCAACCGTATCTGGTGTCGATCCAGTCCGTGGCGGGGTCCATGTTGACCAGCGTGCCATCGTGTGCCCGTCCCTGAGGCGACCAGTTGAAAAGCACGCCACCCGTCGCCCCCAACAGCGGCGCCCACAGACCAACCAACCCGTCCCATAACTCCGGGTAGGCAGACTCGCCGCGGTAGCGGGCGAAGCCTTGGGCGTAGTTCGGAGTTTGTGGCGGTGCGGAGATCATTGGGAATGACGGCGGACGGATGAAGGCCGAAGGCGGATTGCGTGTTTCCGCCTTCCCCCTTCTGCCTTCCGCCTTTGTTACTGCACTTCGTCAATCAGTGGCGTAAACGTGATCTTGTGGGAATCGTCGTTGCCCTCCAGGGCCTGGCCGGCCTTGTTGACAACCACCGGGCATCCGTAGCGGGCAGGAGGCGAAAAGATCAACGCCTGGGTCTGCACCACGGTTTCGGCGTCGTTGGTCACTACCAGGCAGCCGATCGGCGCCAGTTGCTTTTTCCACTCGTCTTCTTCACCCGGCTTGTAGGCCGCGTCGGTTCCGGTGGCTCCCCCGGGAAACGTGCTGCCGTCGTGCGAGGCGGCCCAGTAGAGCTCGATCGTCTTGCCGGCCGTGGGTGCCACGTCCATGTTCAACTCCAGGGTGACCGCGTAGCGTGCGGCGAACGCTGCCCCCAAATCGCCCTTCAGTCCGCAACGACCGGCGCCGTCGGCCAGGCTCGCCAGGGTGATCGCGTAGTCGCCGCCGGTCTTCTTCCAGACCTTGCCGGTGCCCTGTTTGACCAACACTTCGCTGGGCATGTTCCACTCCTCACGGTAAAAAGGCGAAGAACAGGAGCCAGGTATCAGGAGTCAGGAGTCAGGGGTCAGTTTCTGATCGTGTTCCCTGCCTTCTGACGCCTGACCCCTGACCCCTTGAATCGCTACGCGCCGCTGCCGCTGCCGGCCCCGGTGCTCTTGACGACGTAGCGCGGATTGATCGCCGCCGCCGCGCCGCGCTCGCTGGCCTTGAAGCGAAGGACGATGTCCTGGTTGAACTCGGCCTCGCTGTTGGGCGGAGACTGGGCCACGGTGATCGGCCAGTTCTCCATGTAGGCCAAGGCCTTCTTGAAATCGCCGATGAACCACCACTTCTTGGCATCGGCCGCCGCTTCCCCCGAGGCGATGATCCGGCGGTAGGCCAGCCGGCTCTCCACCACCCGGTAGTTCCCCAGCGGGTTGACGGCCGTGGTGGCCGTCTCCGCACCGGCCGCGGTGTAGGTGATCTCCGCGGCGTTGAACACGCGGTGAGCCGCGTGGCGGTAGGCCGGCATCACCAGCACGGTGGTGGCCTTGACCAGCACCGGTTCTTCGGTGTTGGGATCGAGGATGTCGGCGAAGAGTTGTTCGGCGGCGTCCACGTCGGTCCAGTCGACCAGCTCTTCGTCGCTGACGTTGACCCACGGCCCGCCGTCGCCGGAGGCGTAGTAGGTGTTGTACGCGGTGCCCTTCCACTTGTAGTTGTTCGTGACCCCGATCAACAGGTCCACGAGCCGCTTTTCCTTGTTCAGTCCGAGGACCTCGCCGACCTCGGCCGCCCGCTGCAAGATCAGGTGGGTCCGATCGAAGAAGATGGCCTCCTTGGTAACCGGTACGATGAACCCCCGCTTGGTGGTCTGCGGGGTCTCGATGTAGTCCTCGGCGAACCCCAGGCTGGGGTAGGGCATGCCGGGATGCACCTCGGCGATCTCGTCCTTCAGCCGGCCGATGCCGGGGATCTTTTCGCCGTCCAGGCGGGTGGGGATGGTGTCCACGAGCCTGGAGACCACGAAGGCCTCCTGGGTGTAGCTCTCCAGGATCTTCGAGCGCACCACCTGCCCGGTGATGTTGGAAAAGGCCGTCACGTCGACGCCCTCGCCGGCCTCCAGCAGGTCGATGCCGCCGCCGCAGCGGGGATCCATCTGCCTGACCCGCTCGGGACCGACCGTGACCTCGGCCAGCTCCCGAATGCTGAAATCCTCGGGCTTCAGGTGCCCCTGCCCGAGGGCCTCGGTAAGATGCCTGACGCACTCGGCCCGGCCGAGCTTGTCGTACATCTGCTTCAGTTCGCGATATTTGATCGCTCTCACGTTTCGGTCTCCTCGTTTGAGTGGTTCCAGATTGTGGTTGTGGGATGCGTCTCCGACGGCGACTGAAACGCCGGCCGGCCACGGTCGCCGAGCTGAGTCGTCTCCCACACTTTCGCCCCCGGCGGCGCGCTACGCGCCGCTGGCGCTGCTGCCCTCGACGCCACCGGTCATCACGGTGGAACGGATGTCGACCAGCACGCTGGTGCCGGCACTCGTCTCCCGCTTGGCCACCCGGGCGATCGCGTACGGGCTGGCCGTGACTTTGACCACCTGCTGGTCCAGCAAGGCGTCGCCGGCGGCGTTCTCATCCGCCCCGACCAGGTCGCCCAGCTCGAAGGTCCCGCTGGGGCAATCGAACTCGAACACCCCGGTCGTAGCCACGCGGACCGGCGCGGTGTCTCCGCTGCGGCTGCGCTGCATGGCCACGCCCAGGAACTTCTCCGCAAAGGACTCCTGGTTGGCCGTCTTGCTGCCCTCGTCGGCCTGATCGGAGGCCGGCTTGGCGTCGTCCGTATCCTGCCAGAGGAGGTCGCCGATTTCGATCACCGTCGCGGAATCGACGGCCGCAACCACGGGGTTGGTGTCCCCGTATCTCCAACGCATCTTGTCACTCATTCGGTAATTCTCCCGTAGAGAGGGTTCAGGGTTCAGGGTTCAGGACCTTGGGTCCGCGCCCAACAAGAGATGCTGAACCCTGAACCCCGAACCCTCTGTTTCGCAGTG
>CAZUAM010000001.1:24290-37189 GCA_964618095.1 uncultured Planctomycetaceae bacterium
TAGGGTTGAGAGTTGAGAGTTGAGGGTTGAGAGTTGAGGGTTGAGGGGCAAAGACACAGGCGCCGGGGTCTGGGCCGCACGCTTTCAACTCTCAACCCTCAACTCTTTACCCTCCGTCCCTCGTCCCTTTTCCTTCAGGTGATGGCTTCGACGAAGGCCTTGGTATCGAGCTTCGCGGGACCGTGCAGGAGGAGTTGGTCGCGTGAGAGCGGCCTTCCGTCGAATCCCCTTCGCAGCGGCTCGGCACCACCGAGGTTTCGCACCAACTCGGCCCGCTCCCGGACCAACTCCCGCATCGCCTGCTCGCTGTCGGCCGCCAGCAGCGACTCCAGGAAGCGGTCGCTGACGATCGAGCCGGCCCGCGGGTCGGCCGTGTCAGTGTCGGGCAGGTCGAACTCCCGCAGCAGCCGCCGGGCCAACAGCCGCTTCTGGTGGACGGCTTCCAGGGCCTCGAGCCGCTCGACCTCGGCCCGTAGCCTGCCCAGCTCCGCGGCCTGCTCCCGGCAGATGGCCTCAACCAGCTCGGGGTGGTCGCGCTTCAGGTCGTCAACCGATAGGCGGGGCGGCGCGGTGCCGGTGGGGCCCACCTCGTCGCTGCCCGCCCTGGCCTCGAACAGCCCGCGCGTGGTGGCCGGGTCGGCCACCAGGTCGACGCTCTGCACCCTGGTGATCGCCTCGACGACCACCCGGTCGCCGTCGCGTCGGGTCCGGGCCTGAACGTTGTGCGAAAAACCGACGTTCTCCGGCGCGTGCTCCGCGTCCCAGGCGAGCTGCTCCGCCAGCGAGTGCTTGGGATTGAAGTGGAGATCGGCAAACAGGCCCTCGCCCGAGCGGACGGCGACGTTGCGGATCACGCCGATGCGATCCCGGTAATCGCGCGGCCCGCCGGGATTCCCCTGGGGGTGATTCACGTTGACTCTGGCCTCTTCGTAGAGCCCCGCGGCCCGGCCGAGTGCCTCGGGTAAGTAGGCCCGGCCGTTACGGGACTGAAGTCCCAGGATCTTCACCCCCCGGATCACCCCCGCCTGGCGATCGACCCGCATGGCTACGCCGCGCGAGTCGAACAACTCCTGGAGCGTTTCGGTCATTACGTTTCCTTCCACGCTTGTTGAGAATGAAAAAAGCCCACCGCGAACCTTGGTGGTTCGCGGTGGGCTCTGGGAAATACCTGTCTGAAGACAAGCTCTTTCAGATACCGACTCGTGTGTCGTTCGCGCCTATTTCTCGATCCGTTCCACCCTCCGTCGAATGTGCTGGATCGTTCCGTCCTGGACGCTCAACTCAACGGCGGCCGTGCCGAAGAAACCGCGCCGCAGGGCCTGAGCCAACAACTCGGCCAGTGCCGCTTCGAGCTGCGTTACCTTCTTTGCGTTTGCGGGTGATTCGGCTGGCGTCATCATTGAGCATTACCATACGATATCGCGGCCCGATTTTCAAGTCTTCTTTTTGGCCACCCTCCGATCTGCTGGCGACTCCGCGCGGCGAAACGATGATCGTCGCCGCAAGGCGCGACTCCGCGGGCTGATTGATCTGACGCCGATCCGCCCGGCGACCGGAGTTGCTGCTACCACGCCAAACCACCGTCGGCGCCACGTTTCAGCCTGTCGTGAACGTATCGCTGGAAGACCCTCCGCGAGCGGCTGCGATCGGCCAGGTCGAACGTCACCCGAATCGTGCAGCCGTGTTGCCGCCACCAGAGCCTGCCTTTCTCGCATTCGATCAGGTCGAGCACGGTGCGGGCATGTTCCAGCCCCAGCGGCAGGTTCCGTTTGATTTCGTCGGGCAAGGGGCCGTCGAACCCGAACCGCGGCCAGGTGTAATAGCCATTTTCGTCTTCGCGCCGGCCGGCGACGGCCTCGATGCGCGCCACCCCCAGGGCCTTGGCGTTTTCAAGCTGACGATGGAAGATCCGCAGGCCCAATCCCCGGCGTTGCATGCTTCGAAGTTGGATATGAAACCCGGCCTTGTCGATCACCAGGGCGGTCCCGGCACGACGGACGTACAGGTACGCGCGGTAGCGGTTGGCAACCGGATCATTGGTTTCGATATACAGTTGATCCTGGTAGGTGCTGAGTTGCACGCGGGCGTCGTCGGGTGCACCGGCCAAGCCCGCGTAGTCCCACGTTCGGAGGCGTCGATAGAAGAGTCGCCGGGCGGTCCGCTGAACGTCCCGCTGTTCCCCCAAGTAAGACCTCACCTCCGCCCGACTGCGTGCCGGCCAGAGTCCCCCGGGCATCCATGTTGGAGGGGAGATTTCGGCCGGATTCATTTCCGACCCCGAACGGCGCGCAGAGCCTCAGCATCCTCGAACCCGAGTAACCGCGAATTGGGAAGACCGGAGGAGTCTAACGATCAGGGTGACAACAGTTTGTCACTCCGGGGAGAATTCCGCGGAGGGGAGGCAGGGGGGGTGACAACCGTCTGTCACCCCGAGGTGATTTCTTCAAGAAAAGCCCCCCGACGGCCACCCAAACGCCACAGCCGAAGACTTCAGTCGCCAATCATTCGCGCTTCGGGATGGGGCCTACGAATCGCCCCCGTCACGCCGGCCGATCAACTGCTGTTCCTGCTCCGGGTCCAGCCCGTGGCGCATGGCCATGGTCTGCACCGACATGGCGCCGCCTCGCAACAGAATCTGATCGGCCTGGGCGTCGCGGAGCCGGTCGCGGACCGCCAGCGTGGGAGAGATGCCTCGAATGTCGGTCGAGCCGAGCACGTCCGCCGACAGCCGGCCCGCCTCTACGGCATTGCGGACCACGCGCCACAGCAACTCCAGGTCGTCCTCGAGCATGTCGTGCTGGAGCCGCTCGAACATTTTTACGGCGGGGCCCTCGGCCACCATGGTCGAGGCGTAGTTGGCGTTCGAGGCGTCGCTGGTGAGCATGAACTCGGGCATCACCAGCCGGCTGGCGATCGCGCGGAGCTCGGCCTGGAGGATCGTGACGTAGCGGCTGGCGTCGATGCCGGCGGCCGGGAATTCATAGTCGGTGCCGGCCATGGCGTCGAGGATCGTGCCGGGGGCGTAACGCCGGAAGTGGCTGGTCCGCCCCGTGCCCTGGCTAGTCACGCTCAGGTCGGCCTGGTTCTGGACGAACTGTTCCAGCCCGGCGCCGGTGGCGGCGACGTGCTTTCGGATCAGGGCGATGGCGGATTGGATTTCGGCGACCACGCTCATGTTCCTGAGCAGTTTCTCGGCCCGGCGGAGGTTCTCTCGCACCGGATAGAAGAGCGGCAGGCCGCGCTTCACGTTGGCGTCCACTCCCAGCTTGCGGTGTTGGATTTCGGCGGCCTCGACCGGGGCGCCGTCGATCCAGTAGGCAAGCACGGTTTCCACGTCGTGCGGGTCGGTCTGGATGCCGAAGGAGGCCGCCCGGTCGCCGGCCTGCTCGCGCGGGGTGGCCACCTGGTCGGGCTCGACGAAGCGGACGCGGGCGGTTCCGTCCGCGGCGGCGAACAGCCGCAGGAAACATTCGCCGTCGCGGTCCTTTCGCCGGACGATCTCCTGCTGCCGCTTGTGCCACTTGTTGGTGCGGAGGAAGTCGTCCAGCACGGCTTGTAAGTCGCTGAGCGTCTGCTCGGAAACTGACTGGTTCTTTTTCGCGGTGACCCGATACGTATGCCCGGCGCCCACGATGTAGCTGATGCGGTTCTCGTGTCCGTTGATGGCAAACTCGTTGGTCACGGCGAGCGCGCGGCACTGGGCACGGATTTCGCCGAGCCGCTGCGGGTCGGCGTAAGGGGCCTCTGCCGCCGAGCCCGGTATCCCTTCGCCGCCGAGTCGGGTCCAGCGCGAGCCGTCGAAGTCGTAGAGTGCGTCGGCGGGGTCGACGAAGTTGTCCCAGAGTTCGTCGAAGGCCTCCAGCAATCGTCGCTGAAGCCGCGTCAGCCGCGGATCGGCCGCTATGGTGGTGGTTCCGTTCGACTTGGCCTGGTCGGTTGGGTGGTTTTGTTCCATGGTTTGGTTTCCTTCTTGATGGGTTGTGGATGGCGCGAAATTAGGCCGCCGTGCCGGCGGCCGCTAAACGGCTCGATTGCACGCCGGGCATTCAGCATTCAGCATTCAGCATTCTTCTTCATCCCACGGGCAGTCGGCTGCCCAATCCGTCGTTGACCGTGCGGCCCTGGAGCAGTCCGGCGGCCAGGCGGATCGCCATTTCGGCCGCGTCGGGACCGTCGTCGTGATCTCCGGCGGGAAAGTCCTTGAGCTGCTCGACCAGCAGCCGCGTGGACGGGCTGTCGCTCTTGAATTGCAGCCGCTTTCCGGCCAGATACGGGCCCAGGCGGCGGATGCGGACCTGCTTGTTGGTGCGGTTTTCCAGCGGCAGGGGGCGCCCGCCCAGGACCCCTTGCCGACGGAACTCGGTCTCGAACTGCCCGTGGAGCAATTCCTGAAACTGGTTGGCCTCGATGCCGAACACGTCCGGGCGGAACTTGCGGTAGAGCTCGACGCCGTCGACCACGATCTGCGGGGTGGGGCGGCGTGCCACGTCGGCTTCAACGTAGAGCATCCCCCGGCGGTCGACGCCCAACATCACCAGCGCGGAGTAATCCCCCCGCCGGGCATCGTTGCCCTTGCTCGGATCCAGCGCGAGCGTTTTGACCTGTAGATGCTCGGGCCAGGTGTCGAACCAGATCATCTCGTCGAAGTACGACTCGGGCCACTCGCAGAGATCCGGGTTGATGGGTGAATTCTGTTTTTCCCGTTCGAAGGCCGTATGGCCGCTTTCGGCCCGCATGCACATCAGCCGATAGAGGTCCTCTTCCTCCGGCCAGAGCACGACCGCCCCGGCGTTCATCGCCGCGCCGTGTCGCTGGTAGAAGTCCCAGGCAACTCGCTTGTAGTGGCGATTGCGGACGTCGGTGTAGAGGGCTTCCCACTCTTGCCAGAGCGACATGTGGTCGGGCCAATGCTGGATGGCCCGGAAGATTCGGGAGTTCCAGCCGGGCGTTTGGTTGAGTTCCACGGCCAGTGCTTCGCGGTGCAAGGCGGTGGCCAGGTTGACCAGGTTGGTGCGGCTGGTTCCGGCCTTCATCAACGTGCCGTGGAACCAGGTTCGCGAGTGATCGCGCTGGAGCGCGGAGGAGATGTGCCCGTCGTTCTGCAAGTCGTCGCAGATAATCAAGGTGGGACGATGGGCCCCGCGGCGGCGGCCGCGAATCCGCTGCCCGGTGCCGAAGGCCTCGATGGTCACGCCGTTTCGCAGCACGATGGAGCTGCTGCGCCAGACGGGACCTTGTCCGGTGGCCTGGGGAAAGTCTTCGGCCAGCCGCGGGTTGTCGGCCAATTCGGTCTTGATGTTTTCCAGATGGGCGGCCGCCTGATGTTTGGTATCCGAGACGATCCAGATATAGGGTTCCCGGTGTTCGACGGCCATGCGAAGCGGAAAGACGAGGGTCCCGATGGTCGACTTGGCCCCACCTCGCGGTCCGAGCAGGTTGAGCTTGGTTCCGCGGGCCGCCCGCATTACTTCCAGTTGCTCGGCCAGCCACCGGTGCATGTCCGAGGGCGGCCGGGTGAAGTGATCGGGCAGATACCTCCGGCCCCAGGCGAGCAGATCCGGCGCCCCGTTGACGCCGCTGAGGACGCGCCTGGCGTGTCCGTGCCTACGTGCCAACTCGTTGCGCAAGGTCGTGACAATCCCTCCGAGTTGTTCGGGCTTGAGCGGGCAGTCGGCCAGTAGGGCTTCATGATTCATGGTCGGTGTCCTCGGGCTTGGGGGCCCGGCAGAGGCTTGCGGTCAACACTTCCAGCCGCTTGATGATTTTCTGGCGGTACTTGGCCACGGGCACTTCCGCCACGATGATCTGGGCGAATTGTGCCAGAACCTGCCTGATCTGATCGACGGTGATCACGTCCGGTCCACGGCGGGCGTATTTCTCCGGGAATACCCGCTCCAAGAACCAAGCCGCCGCCCGCCAGTATTGCGGCTTCCGGGCGGCCTGCTGAATGTTCCCCAGGTAGCTGAATTCCTGGCGGTTCTCTGCCTGCCGGAGCTTCGCGGCAAACTCGGGATCGCGATGGGCTGTTCTCTGGATCGTGGAATGAGCGCAGCCGACGTAGCGGGCGGCAGTTCGCCGGCTGCATCCCACCGAAAGGATGGCCAGGATCTCCCGCTGCTTGATCTCGTCTAACACGGGTCGCCTGGCACATTTTGCCACTTCGTGATTCCTCGTTGAGGACGCGCGGGGCAAGCCCCGCCGCTAAACTCATCCGGGGGACGGTTCCGATCTTCGCGCAGCGAAAATGGGACTGTCCCCTTCCGCTCCGCCGCTATACGTTTTCCTTGTTTCCCAGGTATTCGAACGAGACCACGGCCCGGCCCGCCGAGCCGCGGTAGTTCTTGATGAAATGCTTCGTCTGCTGTGCCCCCGTCTTCTTTACGTTCACCGCCCGCCAGCGCGGCGAGCGGCGGCAATGGGCGATCAGGGCCGGGTGGCTGGCGGTGACGTTGACGCGATGGCCTTCCCGGCGATGCAGCTCGGCCGCGGCCTCGGTCACGGCCGTGCCGATGCCGATGCCCTGGTAGTCGGGCAGGGTGACGATCCGGCTGATCCGCCAGCGGTTCTTTCGGCCGATCAAGGAGAGGGTGGCGCAGAAGGCCACGGGACTGTTGTTCCATAATGCGATGAAGCACCGCGCCGCCGTGCTCAGCGAGCCGCTCAGATAGTGATGACGCCTAAACATGGCCCACGCACTACGCCGGCAACGAAAGACCTCAAGCTCGATCGGCGGTCGCCGAAGACACCTCCTTTGGAACGTCGAGGTGGCCATGTCGATGACCCAGTCGGGCGTAAGCCACTCGGTCACGTCGTAATGGCAGGTGACGGCCACGAAGCGGCCAGCAAGCTGACCACCGCGAATCCCCTTGGCAATCGCCGCCGAGGTGACCCTCGCCACTGCGCGGTCGACCACGCTGGTGAACTCGTCGAAGGCGATTACGTCGGCCGTATCACCCACCGAAGCCAACGCCCGGGCCAGATCGCAGCGGAACCGCTCGCCGCCGGAGAGCACGTGATAGGGCTTGATCCAACTGGGCGGCGAGCTGAACCCTACGGCCGTAAACAGGCCGGTGATCTGCTTGATGGGGCGCTCGCCCAGGCCGTCGATCACCGCCCGATCCCGCGGCCACTGCTGCTGGCGGTAGAGCCGATCGCCAAAGATCTCTCGGGCGACGGTGCTCTTGCCGCTACCCGAGGGCCCCACGATCAGCCCGATCCGCCAATCGTCGCCGGCTCGCAGAAGCTCGTCGAAGTCCCGTTCCGGCAGTTCAACCCGGAAGTGTTCCGAGACTCGCCGGGTGATCGGCACGTCGAACATGCCGGCCACCTGTTGCACCCGGAACGAATCGAACACCGGGCATTCGACTCTTGCTTCAACACACGGCATCCAAGCGCCTCCAGGGGCAGGAGAATGCAGAATGATGAATGCAGAATGCAGAATGAAGAAGGCAGGACACCACGCCGTCTCATTGGCTCTTCAGTTCATCATTCTGCATTCATCATTCTGCATTCTGCATTCTGCATTCTGCATTCATCACAGTGTCAACAGCCGGCACTTGAATCCTTCGGCCGTCATCCGCTGGTAGACGGCCCGTTGCTGATCTTCATCTCGGCACTCGACGACCACCTGGAAGGCCTCGGGGACGTCGACTTCTGGGCGCGGGCCGGGATCCTCGGCCTGATCGTCTAGTGGCAGTTCGGGCTCGGCGAACATTTGATCCAGCAGATTCCGGACGGCTTCGCTCTCGGTTTCCACCCGGTCGAGCAGCTCGGCCAGCACGTCGTTGTCGGCCTCGGCCAGTCCGGCCAGCGGGTCGTGCAGCGCCAGCAGCTTGGCGGCCTCGCGATCGTCCAGATCGAGGATCAACACCGGCACCTCCACCTCCGGCGTGGTTTCGGCCCGCAGGTGCCCGTCGATCAGTTGCAGCGTGCCGTCGGGCAACTCGCGGGCCAACAGGGCGTCGGCGTAGCCCACTTCGGCCAGCAGGCCGCGCAGCGCGTCTTGCTGGCCTTGGGGATGCACCCGCCAATTGTTCGGGTGGGGCCGCAGCCGGTCGGCCTTGACCCGGCGCAGCTCCTTGATGCGATCGCGGATCTTCACGGGCTAGATTTCCTGTAGCCGTTCGGCGACGTGGGTGAATTGGACGTCGTGGGTTTCCAGCCGGGCCTCGTGCTGGGCGTAGCGCGACCAGAGTTGCTGGTTGGCTTCGGCCGCCTTCTCCACTTTTTCGCCCAGCTCGACGATCTGGGCGGCAATCACCGCCAGCTTGGCGTGGACCATGAACATCCAGGGGGCCAACGCCAAGAGGGCCGAGACCACCACGCCGATCACAATTCCCCATTCTTGTGCAGTCATCGTAACAACGTCGATCGGGGTTTAGGGGGGAGGGGGCGAGGGAATGCAGAATGATGAATACAGAATGATGAATGCAGAATGCAGAATGATGAAGGCAGAATGATGAAGGCAGAATGATGAATGATGGACTCAAGAGTCATTGCAACAGCGTGGTATTCTGCATTCTGCATTCATCATTCTGCCTTCCTTCGTCCCTACTTCATTTTGGTCTCCTGCCCGGGACTACTTGCGGCCAGCAGCTTGGATAGCTTGGTGCGGTCGTCCTCGTCCTTGAGGAACACATTCTCCACCACTTTCCAGCCCACGGTCCGGAGCATGGTCCCCAGGCCTTCGCTCTGGATGTCGTCGATAAGCTGGTGGGTGACTCGGGTCACCGAATCCGCGCCGAAGTAGTTACCCACCGCGTAGGCCCGCAACAGCTTGGCCAGACGCGAGAGCCCCCACTGGGCCATTTCGTCGGCTGCTTCCATGGCCCGATACCGCCGCAGCTCACGCCGCCGCCAGAGCAGCAGGCCCAGCAGGATCGCGGCCAGCGCGGCGGAGAAGATTCCCGTGTACTGCCAGAAGACCGGCCCCGGATCTGCAATTGCCAACAACATCGAAGTCTCCCTTGTGCTATTGTTTACCGACCACGTAGAACAGCACCGCGCCCGTCACCAAGGCGGCGATGATCGTCAGGGCCACTCCCAGCGTGCTGGTTCCCCCGACCCTCCGCTTGATTTCCTGCTTGGCTTTCTCTTCAAGGGGTTGGGGATTGGCTTCCAGCTTGAGATTGCCTTCCGGGCTCCGCGTCTGGGGCGGCAAGGTCGGCCAGATTCGATTCTCGCGCTCGGAATGCTTTTCAAGTTGTTGCAGCCGTTGGTTCTGGAGTTGGTTGCGATAGTATTCGCCCTGCTGCTGGTAGTTTCGATAGGGCAAGATCCAGCTTCGCGGCGCGCAACCGTAGGGACTGCACTGTGCCCTCTCCGTATAGCCCAACGGCTGCAGGGGCGAGTGTACCCAACCGCTGCCGGTCCGTGTGAAGTTCAGGGCCCGATAGAGGTTTTCCACGGTAACGGCGTGACCCTTTCCCTCCCGCTGGTTACGCCCCCAAATCAGGCCCACGATCCGCTCGCCCTGGGCGTCGAACAAGGCGGAGCCGCTCCGGCCGTCGGCCGGCGGTGGAGTGAAACACAAGGAGCTGCCGTCGTAACCCAGCGCGTGGCCCTTCCAGCCGGTGGCCCAGGCTCCCTTGGCACACCCGACCGAGGTCACGGTTTCTCCCGGCGAGAGCCTGTAGCCCCGCGGTGCAATCGGTACACAGCCCGGCAACACGCCTCCAAAGGAGCTGATCGGTACGGCGATAATGGCCGCGTCCACCGACCCGCTCGGCGTCCTTGACAAACCCGTTGCCAAGACCTCGCCGGCCAGGGGCACCGAGCGATGGCCGTCTCGCCAGAATTCGCACTGTACAGAGCGGTTGCGGCCGACCACGTGGGCGGCCGTCAGCACAAAAATGCGCCCCTGGCTGTTCTCAAACGCGCAGCCGCTCCCGCGGCTGCCGTCGGCCGTGCTGATCCGGCAGGTGGCGTCGATGCAGTGGGCCAGCGATGCCTCCGCGGCGTTGCACCAGGCGATCGTCGTCAGCAGCATGCCGGCGCCCGCTAGCAGCCGGCAGAAAGGGCATTTGTACTTGCGTTTCATGGAGGTGCCTCGTGAGGGATTGGGAATTAGGGATTAGGCGCGAGTGTTGAGGGGGGAAGAGTCAACAGCAATGAGTGTCCTGTTGTTCGCTCTTCCCTCTTCGCTCCTCTCTCTTCGCTGTCATGGAATCAATGTAAATCGGTATCTGTAGAAGGGGCTTCGTGCCAGGTCGGCCGGCTCGGTGAGCCGGTCGGCCAGATGCCGGACGGGATCGACGCCGCCGCCGAGCCGGTCGGCCATCGCACAGGCATGGCTGCAAAAGGGCGGCCGGCGATCGGCTGCTTCGTCGTCCACGTCGGGCCTGACGAACCATCGCACCAGCGGCAGGTGCAACAACGCGGCGGTGGCCAGGCCGCCGTAGCCGTAGTCGCAGCCGCACAACCGCCTCATCAGTCGGCTGGCCCCGGCCCGATCGTAGTCCGGCCAGCGATTCTCGGGATTGGTCTGGTAGACGTCGATTCTTCCCGGCCGGCGCTTCACCTGGCTGGAGAGCGTCACGGCCCGGCCGCCGCTTAAGCCTCGGATCTCCACGCAAAACAGGTCCTGGTCCCACCAGCCGGCCTTGGCGGCATGGCTATGGTGGCCGCGTCCGGCGATGGCGATCAGCAGGGACGGCAGAC
Source organism: uncultured Planctomycetaceae bacterium (assembly GCA_964618095.1). Classification (GTDB taxonomy): domain Bacteria; phylum Planctomycetota; class Planctomycetia; order Pirellulales; family Thermoguttaceae; genus CAZUAM01. The sequence continues at coordinate 34,950 of CAZUAM010000001.1, forward strand.
CGCCGATCAGGCGGCCCAACCGGAATCGGCCCGGCACACCTCCCCCCCGGTCGGCCTGCGAGAGCCCTCGACGCCGGAACAACAACAGATCGGCGTCTTGGATCCGATGGCGGGCTTCCTGGTAGCGAACCAGCCGGAGCCCGACCGAGCTCGCCGAGGTCTGTGGGCTGTCTTTGCCGTTCATCTGGCTCACCTTCAAACGGAATCCGGCAGAAAACTTTCCTCGTATGCCGGCACACTCCGATAGTCGATCACCGGCTCGTTGTCCTCCCAGTCCTCCCACTCGAACGCGTCGCAAAGGTCGGCTCGGCTGAGCCCGCCGAAGTCGGCGGGATCCAGCTCCCACTCGTCGTCCTCGAGCTCAAAGGCACTGCACAGGTCGCCTCGTTCGATCCGGGGGCCCTCGCCGGGCTGGTCCGCTTGGCAGCCTGTCTTCGAGGTGGAGGCATCTACTTTCTGCGAGCGGATCTCTTCGTATCGCGACCGATCGTCCTCCCGCAGGTCCAATCCCAAGGGCTCCTCGAGTTGCATCAACCACGCCGGGATCGGCGGCTTCGACGATCGGGCCTTCAGGGCTCGCGCGTGACACAAGCGGCACGGCATGTAGACCATCCCGCCGCAGCCGGGACACCGTTGCAGCGGCCCGGCCGGCTCCGGGAATTCGTCTTTCGCCGCCCGCCCCAACGACTGGTGGTCGGGTCGTTTTCCGGCGGCAATCGCTCCCACCGTCCCGCGGCTGATCCCCGTCAGCCCGGCGATCTTCCGTTGGCTGAGCTTTCCCTCGGCCAACAGGCGCCGGACTTCTTGCACGACGGCCGGTGCGATCATAGGTGCCTCACGAAACGCGCAAGCCCTCGTTCCCACGCTGTGCGTGGAAACGAGAGAACCGACGCTTGGGGCGCAAAAAAAGCCCGCCGCCGGAAGCGAGTCCGGTGACGGGCTCTTCGGAAACCTGTCAGTTCAGGCGCTACGGATACCCTTGTTGCGCGTTAACCTTAACACAAACGGTGGCCCAATTTCAAGAGGAATTCTCGCCCGGCTGCGAAGCCAACCGCTCGATTTCGCAGACCACCCGATCCAGCTCTTCGACCAGCGGGCCGGTGCCGGCCTGCTTCAGCGCATCGACCACCGCCCGATAGTACCACAGCGTGCCCTCGCGGCCGCCGCGAAAACAGTCCCAGAGTGATTCACCCCGCAGGCGATATTCGCGCAAAATGTCCCGGGCGTTCTGGAGCTTGTCGGACGCCGACACCAGGCGGACCGAGGCGGAGGCATGGCGCAGATGGGCAACGTGAGCCTGCTTGCGCTTCCGCCAGGGCGGCTTCGGCGTGGTGTCGGTGTCGCTGCAACCGGCGACGATCTCCGCCACCTCCTGCCCGAACCGGCGGTGGATCTCCTCCCGCGCCGCCGCGCCCCCCTGGTCCTCGATCGCGTCGTGCAACAGCGCGGCAATCGCCTCGTTCTCGTCGGCGCCGTGCTGAAGCGCAATCGCGGCAACGCCCAGCAGGTGTGCCAGATACGGCTCGCCCGAAACCTTCCTCCGTTGATCGGCGTGCATCGCGGCGGCGTAGACCAGGGCTTGGGAAAAACGGGCAGAGAGTCTCATGGGATCACGCTAAGGTGAGTTCGGCGACCTGAGTCCAGACATTCCGGGAATTCCGCCAACCGGCAACGAGGCCGATGAGCCCGCGGACTATGTCCGCGGGGTAACGACCAGCCCGAATAACCATAGGCGTGCCACGGCCGTGTCGGCCGTGCTGCCCTGGCTAAACCGGCAAAAACGGCTGACACAGCCGTGGCACGCGAATACCTACCCGACGATGGTCCTATGAATAATCCGGGCCAGACAAAGGGGTGGGCCTTGGGGGCTGCCTCATACCTCAAATGGGAGTGGACAAACTCTCCCCGGACACCGGCCAAACCAAGTGTCCTGGAACAAATGATTGGGCGGTAGGGGCACCTATCGGGGGCGTGGTGAAACACGCGACGCGCGATCCCCGTCGGCCTGCACGGCTGCGTCCTTTTCGATTCCCAGTGCGGTCTCCAGCGTGCAGATCCGCTCCAACAGGAACTCCCGCTGCTCCTTCCACTGTTGGCGATCTCGAAGCAAGCGCAACAGCAGGTAGCGTGCCCTGCAGATCAGTTGGGCGTTTGCGTGGGTATTCGCTTCATCCTTGGTGTGCTCTACGGTGGCCGTTAGGCTGACAATCAGCCGCCCGTCGGGCAGGCTGACCACCACG
>CAZUAM010000002.1:0-26157 GCA_964618095.1 uncultured Planctomycetaceae bacterium
CCTGGGCGCGGGTCAATGTGCTCAGGTCGCCTTGTCCGCCCGGCTCGCGCAGGAGGCGCTTGCCGTAGCCGCGCAGCATGCTTGTCGGGTTCATCCAACTGCTGTAGAAATCGAAACCGTCGAACGAACCGATCTTAGGAGCGTCGTTCTTGCCCGACTTGGCCAACAGTCGTTCCAGGCCGGGCCATTGCAGCGTGTAATCGTGATTGAGCTTGTCGAGCGACTGGAAGGCATGCCGGGTGACGTAGCGTTTCGCCCCGGCCTCGTCCCAATCGGCCAGCGGGCCGGCAACGAGAAACCAGCAGCGGCGGCCTTTCCATGTGGGGCAGCGCAGGATCGCTGCATCCCCGCCGGCACGCACCTTCACCTCGATCAGGTTGTTGTGCGGCCAATGCCACCGACCCGCGTAGCAGGGGATCGCACCGATGAGATCCCGGTCGTTGTGACAACCGAAGTACCATCCCTCATCGAACGCCTGGGTCCAGCGCGGTTGCAGATTCACCAGCGTATCGCCCATCCGCGTCTGTCCGGGGCGGAGGGTCGTCGGGCTGACAACCTTCGGCCCGCCATGGGCGTCCATCTTGCCGTGGGTCACGCAGATCGCCTTGCGCGCATCCCAGCCGGCGGCGATGTCGAACTCCCAGTAATCACCGCGATCCATCTCGTGCGATTCTTCGATGGCCACGTGGTCCTCTTCGGCCGAGAGGGTCACTTCGACTTCGGCGAAGGCGGGCACGTTGCCGTCAAGGCCCGCGTTGCCGGCGAACTCGTATCGCAGACGCACTTTGGCCAGCAGCGGCCCCTCGCCCAACACCGTCGCCGTGAATCGCCGCAATTTGCGTTGCGTATGCCACTGCCCCGCCCCGATCCAACGACCTCCGACGCGCACGGCGGTAATGGGTACCGGGAGTCGTCCGTCGGCGGTTGCAGGCACCTTGACGGCGAAGCGTCCGTTGTCGAGGACGTAATCGTCACCGTCACGCTTCAACGACACATACGATCGGCCGGTCGGCGGCTGGCCCCGTTGAACGACGTACTGGCGCGACTCGCTCGGTTGCAGGGAAGTCAAGACCCAGATCCAGTTGCGCCCGTCGGCAGACCCCACCTGGCTGGGTACGGGCTGGCCGCCGCTCTCGACACAATAATCCTTGGTCTGTGAGTCGTCAGACACCGCCAGCGGCAAGCGGACCACGGCGTTCCGGATGGCCTCCCTGGTGGGGTTGACGAGCGTTACGGTTTCGGCCCCGGCCCGGCTAGCAAGCAGGGCCGACCACAGACACACGACACAGGCGGAGTGCTTCGGCATGGTGATTCTCGATGGTATCATGCAGTTGCCAATACAGGACGGTGGTCCTCGATATTGGGCGCGGAAATTGGGGATTTCCGGAATCTCTCCGGGTGCGCGCCCAATTTCCGGACACGGCGACCTCTACTTCCGACGGCCGTGTCATCGAGGCAACTCGGTGGACTTCTGGGAGATGACGTGCTGCGGCCGCAACCGCATGGACGGCACGAGTCAGCACGCCGCGGACACGAAGAAAGACAAACAACGTTCCGTCATGACCACACCATCGTTCTCGATCGTACGAATTGCTTTTGCGTGCATTTTGTTGACATGGTCCTGGGCTGTGCCGGCTGGCGCCGACGACACCTGGCATTACCAAACGGAGATCGCCCGGCCGCCGCGGCGCGGCGAGCCGCAGAAACCGGCCGTCGCGATGCTCTGGATGCCGCCCCAGGCGGAGCCGCTTCGCGGATTGATCGTGGCCGAGAAGATTCTACTCGAGAAGCGATTGGTCGTCGATCCGCTCATTCGCCGGGCTGCCGCCGACGAGCGGTTGGGGATTCTCTATTTCGAGCCGGGGCTCGATCCGTTCTTCCCGTATGGGGAGAAGGGCGATTGTGACCGGAGGTTCCTCCGGGTGCTGGAGGAGCTTGCCGGCAAGTCGGGGCACGCCGAAATCGAGACCGTCCCTTGGCTGACCCTCGGGCACTCGACCGGCGGCATCTTCTGTCGCAACATCGCCTACTGGCAGCCGGACCGCGTGTTGGGCGTCATTCACATCAAGAGCGGCAACATGCATCACGGCATCCACTACCCGGACAAGGCCTCGCTGGCTGGCGTGCCGTTTCTGGCCATCAACGGCGAGTTCGAGGAGTTCGGTCCCGAGGGCGGACTGCGCAAGGAATACGGCCGCCAGACGCAATGGGTGATGATCCGCAAACAAATGCTCGCCCGGCGCCGCCTCGATCCCGCCCATCTGATGAGCCTGGTCGTTCACCCGGGCGGCAACCACACCGACTGGTCGGACGGACTTTCCCGGCTGTGCGCGCTGTTCATCCACAAGGCCTGCCGGTATCGTCTGCCCGCTCCGCTGAAGCTCGATGCAGGTCCGGTGCAGTGCCGGAAGATCGATCCTGCCGCCGGCTGGCTCACCGATTCGGACCTGAAGGCTCCCCAGCATGAACCGGCGGCCTACGACGCCTACGCGGGCGACCGAGGGCTGGCCTTTTGGCATTTTGACGAGGAGATGGCTAAGGCGGTCGCCGCTTACCATCGCGATGCCTTCCGCGAGCCCGATCCGACCAACGAGGAAGACAAGCACCCCGCCCCGGGCGACGACAGCACCGTCAAAGAACATCGCTAACGGGGATCAACGCTCGTGGACATTCAGCAACGCAACGCGATGATGACCGCGCTTTTCCTGCGGCACCGAAGCGCCTTGTACGGCTACATCTTCGCTTGCGTGCGCAATCACAACGACGCTGAAGACATTTTCCAGGAGGTCTCGCTGGCGGCGGTCGACTCGATCGACAAACTGCGCGACGAGTCGGGCTTTCTCCCCTGGGCGATCGAGATTGCCCGGCGCCGTGTGCTGGTCCATATCCGACGTTCCCAGCGTACCACAATCCTGTCGCCGGAATTGGCCGGCCTCCTGGCGGAAGCGACCCAGCGTGTGGCGACGCAGGGAAACCTCAAGGAGCGCACCGAGGCGTTGTTGGATTGCCTCGAGCAACTGCCTACCCAGAGTCGAACGATCATCACCATGCGTTACGACGGTTCGGTCGGTGGTGTCGACGAACTGGCCGATAAGCTGGGACGCACGATGCAGGCCACCTACGGCGTGTTGAAACGTATCCGGCGTGGTCTGCGGGACTGCGTCCAGCGGAAACTCGCTGCGGAGACTTCGCCGTGAACGACGACTCCGATTTCGAACTGCTGCTGGCCTACCTCAGCGACGAACTCGACAACGACGAGGTCGCCGCCGTCATCGAACGTCTTCAACGCGAACCGGCCTTGGCCCAGCGCCTGGTGGAACTGGCCAGCGAGGAAGGGAAGATCGTCGAATGGGCAGGCTCTGCCACCCGGTCGGCGATGCGCGAACGCGCCGCCACCTGCATCGTGCCGCAACGGCCGCCGACGTCGCTACTCCGTCTCGCAGCGGTAGTGTGGGGGACTGCCCTGGTCCTGATCCTCGGCGTCGCCTTGTGGTTCTACCTCCAGAACGACCCAATCGGCGGGCAAGTCGCACAACAACCCGAGCCGGTTCTCGACCTCCGCCTGGCGAAACTGACCGACTGTCGCTGGGCCGACAACACACCGGCAATGGCCGAGGGCGACGAGCTTCGGTTTGGAACCGAGTTGAAGTTGCTGGAGGGGGTGGCTGAAATCGAGTATCCCAGCGGGGTTCGCGTTACCCTTCAGGGATCGAGTACATTCACGGCCGTCTCGGCCCAGCGCGGATTGCTGACGGTCGGCCGACTCTCCGCTACCGTGCCCAGGGCCGCCGTCGGCTATGCGATCGAGACACCGTCGCTCGACGTCATCGACCTCGGCACCCAGTTCGGGGTGTGCGTGGCCGAGGATGGAAGTACCGAAGTACACGTCTTCCAGGGCGAGGTCGAGACCGTCACGCGCGGTGAGGAGGAATCGCCCGCGGTGCGTCAAACGCTCTCAACGGCGCAGGCCGCTCGCTTCAACCTCGCGGGACACTTCGACGGCTGGCTCCCGCCCGACTGCGAGAAGTTCGAAAGTGTCGAACAACGAACCCCGGGCGTCGTGTCTACCGACGGGGGAACGCGTTGGTTGGCCAAGCCGCCGCCGTCCGTTGAAGAGGGCCAACTGCAAAGCGCCAACGACATGTTCCTGTTCCTCGAACGGGAAAACGTCGTCCTTCCCAGAGACATCGCGATCACCACCGAGCAGCGCCGCGGCACGCAGGCCCATTTCGGCGTGGAGCAAGCCACGTTGCCCGCCGGCACACGGGTGGACAGCTACCTGCTGCATTTCGACCCGGGGGCGTCGGAAGAATCGCGGCGAGGGGGCGTCCGCTTTGCCCGACCCGTGCTGGGGCTAATCGCCCGGGGCGATCAGCTGCGAGCCACCGACGACCTGTTCGCTGCGCCCGGCACACGCTATGTGTTCCAGCATCCGGCAGAAAGCGGACTCGACGATGCCCAAGGTGACGAGTATCCCGATGTGGTGCAGTACAAGGACTCCGATGGACAAGTGTACGTCTTGAAGTCGCATCGGGGATCGATCGATCAGGTCCGCATCTTGATACCGAGTGAGGAACCGTAGGCATGACTGAATACCGACTACCGAGAACCGGTTCCTTGCAGCAGCTCCGCCTTGACGTGGTCTTCGCGTTCGGGGTGGCGTCGTTGGCTCTGGTAGCGTTGTTTCTTTTGGCCACGCCGCTAGCGGCTGCGGACGCCGTGCCCACCGACAATCCGGTAGCGACCTACTACGATGGACCGGAAGGCTACTCCGCCTGGACTGATCGAATCCGTTGGTCGAACGTGATCGACATGTCGAAGTACGAGCGGGGCAAGACGGATTTCGAGAGGTTCGAGGCCGCCCGAGATGAATTGGCCGCTGCCGGCGGTGGCGTGCTCTACTATCCGGCCGGCACGTATGACTTCAGCGACGGGCCGTTCGACGGGCCCCGTGGCCGTGGCCTGATGCTCCGCAGCGGCGTGGTGATTCGCGGCGAAGCCCCCTCGGGCAAACCGCGGGCGGTTGACGGAGCGATGGAACTGCCCACTCGCTTCATTTTCGGTTTCACGCGTCGCGACAAAGACATCGTGCCGGCGCCACCCGGCGTCGTTTCCCGGCCCGAAACCCCCCGCGACTGGAACCTGATCGGCCTGATGCCGGAGCCGGGCAAAGGGCTGCGCGATGTCGAGAACGTAGGCATTTGCTGGGTCCATTTCGTGGGAGCCATTGTCTTCTTCGGTGCTGACAACGAGTGGGGCGAGACGTGGCGGACGGCCGGTTCCTGGAAGAGCGACTACGTCAAGGACTCTTGGGCCGATCGCGTGCCCGACGGGACCCATCCTTGGGACCCGCTAGCCGGTGGTGGCAACGTCCACGTTGGCAGCGGCAGCGGGCGGCTGGTGTTTGGCTGTGTCTTGCAGGACGCGGTTGGGGTGAACAACTCGATCACCATGGGCCGCCCCGACACCCCGGCCGGTTTCGGCCCCGCCGGATTCTACATGGGCAAGTTCATCCCACGGATCTCCATTACCGGGTCCCGAGTCTTTGTGGCCAATACGCGGCTTGCGAAGAGCACGGGACGCAACTTCAAGTATCGTCAACGTACTCGCTATACCTATCCCGGCGGCAAGGGCAACAGCATGGCCTTCGGCGATGAAAGCATGAAGACGGTGCTGTTCGACTACAACAAGGCGGCCGGGATCGATGTGAACAAAGCCTTCGTGAGTCTCACCGGCAATCGCCGTCCCGAGGAGGCCCGAAGGCAAGGCTTCTTCCGCGAGGGCGTGGTGATTCGCGACAACTGGGTGTACAACCACGGGCACAAGGGGTTCAACGTTTCGGGCACTTGGGTCACGATCCAGAGCAACCGCAACGAGCGGGACTTCCTGGAAGAAGGCAAGGACCCGTACGGCATCGGCGACTGGGAACTGACGCTCGACGGCTACCTGCAAAGTGCGCCCGGCGGCAACGGGGCGATTTCCGACAATCTCTCCCGCGGTTTCGATCTGGCGGGCCAGCATTTGTGGATCGACCACAACACCATGAACAGCACGGGATCGAGCCCCGGCAACGACGGCGAGGCGATCCTCTGCCAGGCCCACGGTGGAACACAACTGTACTGCTGGGCGATCACCCACAACCGGCACGAACGCGGCAATGGCCAAAAGGCGTACTTTGGCGGCTGGAACGTGGAGATGTATGGCGCCCTGCTGGCATGGAACAAGACGGCCGGATGGGTCGGCGGGGTCATGTTTCCGCAGCCGCCTGCCGATCTGGCCTTCGTGGCCAACCAGGCCGCTGAAGGTACCCGCGGTCCGGACAACGCCGTCATGAAGAGTCCCGGCGGGCCGTTGAGGGCTCCGCTCGACGTGCAAGTCCGCGCCTATGAAAACGACGCGGTGAGAATCACGTGGCGCGACGCGGCCGACAACGAAATCGGCTTCCGAGTGGATCGCCGCATCAACGGCGGACCGTGGGCCACGATCGCCTATCGACCGCCGAGAATCGAGGGCAGCCGGTACAATCCCCCGCAGTGGATCGACTTCACGGCACCCCGTGGTAGACCGCTGGTCTATCGAGTTGTAGCCATCGACGAAAGCGACAGCGACGCGGGCGCCAGCGAACCGACCGTCGACGTCACACTCCAGTAGGAAACCCGCGCAAACGCACCGCGGCGCCTACGGTTTGCGCCGCCTCGGCCTCCCAACGGTCCGATGTGTACGTCCCGTGAATGAAAAGGGAGCGACAACCATGAAACGAGCCGTCAGCGTTGCCTTGGTCATCGTAGTCCTCTGGGGCTTGGGACGTCCGGCCGCGGCCGAGTTCTCCGGCCGTATCGAGTTGCGCCTCGACGGTGCGGTGGTCCAGTTCCGCGACGGTCGGCGAAGCGATCCGAAGCATCTGAATATCTATGCCGAGTGCGACCGGGGACAATGGCGTGACGTCTGGGGTGAATCGGACGAGTTCAACCGAGCCATGCACCTGGGCAGTATCGTCCAGTCGGACACTTCCGGCGATCGATTTCAGCTCAAGGTGGAACTGCTTCTGGGTTCCGATCACTGGATCAAGGGAGGCCCCGCCTCGTATGACATTGACGTCCGCCACGACGAGAAGTCGGGCAGGCTCAGCGGGACCTTCTCCAGTGTGTTCGAGCACCCCGAAGGACGTTTCGAGGGGAAGGACACGGTTACGGGGCGGGTACTGCCGCCGGTGCCGATTGACGAAGACTTCGCCCCGGTCCGCCCCGGCGAGCATCCGCGACTGTTGATGCGCGAAAGCCAACTGCCGGCACTGCGCGCCAAGGCCAAGACACCCTTCGGTAAGGGAATCGTTGCCATGCTCCAGCAGCGCGACGATCCCGTTTCGCTCGGTATGCTCTATCAACTCACCGGCGACCGGTCCTATGCCGAGCGTGCCAAGGCGGCGACGCTCAAGGTGGCCGATGACCGCGACGGGGGACCATTTGCGCTGGGACGATTCTGGGGCTACCGAACCAGTGTGGTGGGTGCGGCCTACGACCTCTGCTACGACGCCTGGGAGCCGGAGTTTCGCCAGCAGATCGAAGACTATCTCGACTGGATTCTCTACAAGTGCCTGCACCGCAAACACCGCGTGGGCACGGTCAACTGGTCGCCCGGCAGCAACTACACGATCGTGATCCACGCCGGCAACGGCATGGCAGCCCTGGCCCTCTGGGGCGAGAAGGGACCGCCGCCGGTCGAGCCGCTGCCGCCGCGGGCCGAAGCACCGCGAATCGAAGCGCCCGAGTACGAGATTCCTGCCGGGGTTCCGGTGGTGAAGCTCGAGCCGGGCACGTTCCCCGACCGCTGGCTCTGGATCGGCCCGTTCCATCAGCGTGTCCTGCAGCATGACCATCCCTTCTACGACTATCGCCAGCCGGTCGACTGTTTGGCGTCGATGGGCGGTATGGAGAATGCCCGACCGCGGCCCGGCCAACAGGTCGCGCTCGGTAAGCAAACCCTTCGTTGGGAACCGTTGAACAAGGCCGAACGCCCGGAGATCTTCGAAGGCGAATACGCGCACACCGGCCAGACGATCTTCAAATGTTACAAGCTGGCCCAGAACCGCGAGAACTCGCATTTGTTCTTCTACACGGTACTGGAAAACGACCGGCCAGGCTGGTACCGGTTCGAGGGCAACTTCTATGAAGGCAAGTGCTTCATTGCCGGTACGCGCATCCTCCACAACGAGCCTTTCTACCTGGGCAAGGGGCGCTTCCCGTTGCTGGTCCCCAGCGTGATGGCCGACGGCGAGTATTCGTGCTTCTTCCATTTCCGCGATTGTTCCGAAAGCGAGGCGGCGGCCTTCTATGCCGATCCCGATCGGAAGCAAGCCTTCGAGAAGGCGATGCAGCAATACGAGCAGGAAATGGCCCGATGGAAGGCGGCCGACGGAGCGAATCTCGCCTGGCTCGATCACGCCGAGAGGCTGCGGCGTTGGAACTACCTCAATCTGCGCTGCGGGATGGGAGAGGGCGGTTTCCAGGGTGAAGGCGAAGGCTATACGCTCGAATGTCATCACGTCATCCACGATTACGCCTGCTGCTACCGCAACATGTTCGGACGGAGCGTCACCGGTCTGAACGACATCAGCCACTTCGCCCCGCGCTACACCGCAACCACCGTCTGGCAGCGCGACCGCGACGGACATGACCGGCCGCTGCTGCAATGCTACGGGCGCGGACGCGACACGATCTCGGCCCGCTACCTGGCCCGCTCGATCGTGCTGTGTCCAAAGCAGTGGCAGCCGGCGATCCTCTGGCATTGGCTGAAGCTGGTAAATACGACCCGCGAGGAGATTCTCACCGAGTCGGGAGCTCGAAAGGCCTTCTCGTCCGACGAGTATCGTGACGGCCTGGCGCTGGCCGAGGCGCTGATCAACTTCCCGCTCGACGTGAAACCGGCCCCGCCGGACATCATTGTGCCGCACGTCTGGGAGGCGAAGACACGCGGTTTCTACGCCTTCCGCGACAACTGGAGCGGGCCTGAGAGTATCGTGGCGCAGATCTACGCCAAGGGGGGCCCAAGTTGCGGCTGGAGCCAGGCCGAGGCGGGTTGCTTCCAGATCTACGGCCTGGGACACGAGTGGACCCGCAAGCTCAACGACGCAGTCGGCAAGACCGGCAGCCGTTGGCACGACAATGTCGTCATGCTGCCGGACGATCCCGTCAACAGCGATGCCCGAACTGAGGCGACTTTCTTCGAGGGCAATCCGAAGACGGGCTCCGGCGTGGTCGCATTCGACATGGATCCACTTTACGAGTGTTTCCGCGAAGTGCAGCGCGACGGAGAGAAACGGCGCGAGCTTTACGACGCGGGCATCCGCGGGGTCCGCTCTTTCGCAGCCGACTACAGCGGCCGCAGCGGCGCGCCGGCCCTGTTCGCCGTGGCCGATCGGATTTCCGGCGGCAAGCAGAAGGTTTGGGCGATGCAGTTGCCCCTCCGCCGCCGCGACGACGCGGAATACGAATTGCGCATCGAAGACAACAGCTTCGTCGTCGCCTACGACGATGCGTCAATGAAAGCAACGGTCGTCTCGCCCCGCGACGCCGTCATTCGCCACGCGCAGGGCCGCATGCAGGCCCATCCCCTGAGCCATGTCGCCGACGCTGATGTCGACGCGATTCACTTCAGCGGCAAAGACCGCAGGGACGGCGACTTCCTCGTGATCATCACGTTGCAGCGGGAGGATCCACCGGAAGTTCGGACCGCAGGCAGAGGCAAGGCGCGTATCGGAGACCGAACCGTCCGTTTCGACGGGACAAAGATCCTGCTCCAGTAACCTCGATGGTTGGCTATCCCTATTCTCCGCACACCGGGAGTACAAAACGAAAGGACCGCACCATGACACGTCCGCTTCACAAGTACGTTGTTCCAGTTCACTGCATGCTCTGCTGCCTGGCGGCAGCCGCCACGGTGGGCGTATCGTTACGCCAAGCCCGTGCCGGCGAGGACTTCGAACTGGTGACCTCTTCATATCTTGGCGGCGCCGACTACGACAACGCGATCGTGGGGGCTCGCATTCAATCTGACGGGACGATCGTACTGGCGGCGAATCTCGGCGCCGATGTGGCGCGGCGGATCGGATTGCCTGAGAGCAACGCCGACGATCGTCACGGCTGCATCGTGCGGCTTTCGGCCGATGGCACCAACGCACTGGATCTGCACGTCGTGGCCGCCGAGTTGAGCGATCTGGCCATCGACGACAAGGACAACCTCTACCTGGCCGCGGGCGCTGAAGGCTTGTCGAAGCTTTCGCCCGACGCCGCCAAGTTCGTTTGGCAGAAGCCGTTGCCTAATTGCACTCGGGTCGATGCCGCCGGCGACGGCCATTGCGTGGTACTGACCGACGGCAATCTGAAGATCTTCGACAACACGGGGAAGGAAATTGGCGCGGCCGATGGTTCGCATTTCACCTGCGACGTCTGTATCGACGGTGCGTCGAAGACGGTCATCTACTGCGGCTTCCGCAACGCCCACGCCTTCGACGGCAAGCGAAACGAGCCGGTACAGATCTGCTACATCCGCGGCCTCTCGTACGACGGTCAGCGGAAGTGGACCGACTACGAGTGGTCGACCGATCGCGAGTCGGACCGTTTTCTCAACAAGCCGGAAAACAACATGGCCGATTCCCGCGCCGACCGCTGCACGATCGGCCGCGACGGCAAGCTCTACGTTACCTTCCAGGTGGCCGGCGGCAACCACCTGTTCCGCTACAGCCCCAAGAACATCATGCAGAAGGTGACGATCGTCGGCGGCGACAAGCACCACGAGTTCTACAACAGCCGTGCCGAACACAAGTGTTTCTTCGGTCGATACGAACCGGCCACGGGCGAGTACCTCGCCGGTCAGCAGTTGTGCGGGCGGCTGTCGAACAACCGTTCCAACGCGGTGGTGACCAAGAACGGCGAAATCACTGCCGATCGTCAGGGTCGCGTCTATCTGGTCGGCAACGCCGCCTATGGCCTGCCGCTGACCGTCAATCCCGACGGTAACGACTACACTGGCGGAGGTTTCGTTCTAGTGATGTCGCCTGACCTGAAGACTCGGCTGCTCTGCACGCGAACGGCCGGGGGCAAGGGCGCACCGCACGCCGTCGACGTCCGCGACGTCGGTGGCAAATCCAGGGCCGTTTACGCCGGCGGCGAGATGCCCACCGGAATGTTCACCAAACGTGCCGTCCAGCCGGAACCGGCCAACGCGAGTCGTGGTGACGAGAAGAAGCGTGACGCTTTCTTCGTCGTGATTGAATAGTGGTAGTCCGTACGTCGTCTGGCGAACAGAAGCCCCGAGCTAGCTGCGCCACCGGTATATGGTATCCAAACATGGCAGAAGCCACGGAGCACAAGAACTCATGCTCTTGAGGAGATCAACCCGCCATCTTGTACTTTGCCTCGTGTACCTGCTTGTCTCGCCGACAGACGCCGCCGAGCCAAGGGGGATCGAGGGGCTCGTTCGCGAGAAGATCCCCGCGGGCGTGGTCGTTTGTGTCGATCCCCGAGACACCACGATGTTATGCGACATCGCCCAAGCCGGCGAATACATCGTACTGGGGGTTGTCGAAGATGAGCAATCCGCGGCCGCAATCCGCGAGGATTTGGCCCGCCGGAAGCTGCTGGGGCGAGTCACTGTGGCCGTGGTTCAAGGCCCCCGTCTGCCCTTGGTCGGCAATTCGGTCGCGATCCTGCTCGCCCATGCCAACAAGGGCGGCCCGCGGTTCTCTCGTGCGGAGATGTTGCGAGTAGTGCGTCCTCGGGGAATCCTCAGCCTGCAAGAGAGCAGCCGTTGGACGGTACACCGCAAGCAACTTCCCCAGGGCACGGACGACTGGCCCCAGTACTTCCACGACGGAGCGGCGACCGACTACTCGAAGGATGAACTCGTCGGCCCGGCGCGCGGGCTGCAATGGGAAACCGGCGACGATGACCTTTACGCCGCACAAATGGGATGCCGTCTGATCGACGGGATCCTCGTCAAAGCCGAGCGGCAGCGGCGACTGGTTGCCCGCGATGCCTTTTCCGGCGCCCCGCTCTGGCGGCGCGACGATCTGGAGGTGGCCAATCGTTATGCCCTGCTAGTCGATTCGCAGCGAGTCTACTGCCATCCGCTTGCCCCGGGACACCGGCAGATCCAACCACACATGATCGCCCTCGACATACACACCGGCGAGACGGTCTGCGAATACGACCAGGGGTTCGCCGTCGAGTACGAAAAAGAGCGTGAGGGCTTCTTCCGTCCCAAAGATCAATCGCGAACGCCTGCCTTCGACGATCTGATCGTGCGGTTAAGCGACGGTGTCCTGGTGCAGGTGGAGTCGGGCGGCCTGTGGGCGCTCGACGCTAACTCGGGCAAGCTGCTTTGGAAAGCCGCCGTGGCGAAGGAGGGAAACCGTTGGATGCACCCCGCGGCGGTCGACGGCCGGCTGTTCGTCATGGAAGGCGAGGTTACTCGATCGTTTTCCTACACGCACTGGCCCATGGCCACCTGCCAGCGGATCGTCGCCTTCGACCTGCGCAGCGGCAAGCAGGCGTGGCAGTGGACCTGGCCGGCGGAATGGGGCGAGGCCGGCTCGGCCTACAATATGGTGTTTGGGGAAGGGAAACTGGCCTTGCCGCTGCGCCAAGGACGCGACAGCGGCGAGATCCACGTCCTCACGATCGATGCGACCGACGGCCAGACCCTGGCCCATGTTCCGGGGCCGTGGCGGGAACACGGCGGGAAGATCGGTTGGATCGGCGGTGGGCACAGCCACGTCCGCGCGATGATCCGCAACGGCCGACTCTGGCTCAGCCGCATCGGCGGAACGTTCGCCCTGGACCTTGACGATCCGGCGACGATCGTCCTGGACTTGCACGGCGGGCTGCGGCCGATCGGCTGTACCGTGTGGCGAACCACTCCTAATTTCATGTTGGGGTCGTTGACGGCCGTCAATCCGGAAGGTGCGGGCTTCTTCCACACCAACGCCGCCCGAACGGTCTGCGACGTGGGCGCCTTTCCGGCCAACGGGCTGATGTACCTGACGCCGAACAACTGCGGCTGCCTCAGTTACATTCCGGCCAGCAATGCGTTTCACAGCGAGAAACCGCGGCCGCCGGACAATTTCTCGCGATTGCAGCGAGGTACGGCCCGAGCAGCCTCGGTGCCGACCGGCAAGTGGCCCGCCGAAAACGAGTGGCCCATGTTCATGCACGACCCGCGCCGCAGCAACTGGACGGATCAGCAAGTGTCGTCCTCGCCGAAGTTGCAGTGGACCGCACGTATCGCATCGCCGCCACAGGACGAGACGGCGCCGATGTTGGCGTGCGACGCGGCCGACCATCCCTTCGTCGAGTCGGTGGCCACGGCAGTCACCGTGGCCGAGGGTGTCTGCCTGGCCGCCGTACCCCACGAACACGCGGTGGTGGCGTTGGATGCCAAGTCGGGCGAACTGCGCTGGCGGATCGTTGTCGACGGACGCGTCGATTCGCCGCCGACCATCTATCGTGGCCTGGCCTTGTTCGGTACACGCAACGGCTGGGTGTACGCCGTCAACCGTGACACGGGCGAGTTGGTGTGGCGTTTCTTCGCCGCCCCGCACGATCAGCGGATCGTCGCCAACGGGCAATTGGAGTCAACCTGGCCTCTGTTCGGCACGGTGATGATCGAGGACGGCGCCGCCTGGGCGTTTGCCGGACGAAACGTCGACCTGGACGGCGGTATCTACTGGCACAAGCTCGACCCGGCCACGGGCAAGACGCTCGCTCAGGGGCGGCTGGGGTTCGACGAGTTGCTCCGCGAGGGCAAGACGGAGGCGGATCGCCGCAGCCGAACCCTCGGCAGCAACATGCCGCCGGTCAGCGACGGAAGGTACTTGGTCTTCCACAACTTCATCTTCGACACCGCGAGCGGGACAAGCACGAATCACTCGCCGTGGGACGCCCATCGCCTCGACGTGCTCACGCCCAGCCACCTGGGGCTGGTCAACGGCGCCCGCAAACAGGTGGCCCTCAACGCCCACTCGCACTGCTACGGCGTGACTCGCGGTTGGATGATTGCCTGCCACGATCGCGACTATGTCGCCATCCTCGGCAGTACGGAGCGCGGCAATCGGGGCGGCGGCGCCGACGCCCTGGCCCTGCGGCTGCGACGGCATCCCGACGACAAGACGGGGGATCCCAAGAAACTCCCGCCGGAAGTCGTTTGGAAATACCTGCGGCCGGACAATTACTGGGGCCGGGGCGGCTACTATGGCGTCAAGGCGGTGGCCAAAGCCGGCGACAAGGTGCTCGTGGTCGCTTCGCCCGAGGGCCACGACGGTTGGCAGGACCGCGAGAAGAACATCCACGCCCTGCTGGTGATCGACTACGCCACAGGAAAGGAGTTGGGCAACGCCTTTGCCAATGAGAAACGAGGTTACCGCGCCGCTGCCCTGCTGCCGAACAACGGCATCTACGCCGGCATCGCGGTCGCCTATGGCCGGATCTACCTCACCTGCCGCGACGGCACGATCTGTTGCCTTGAGTAAAGTGACCACCTGATGATGAACGGTCCATCAGTCTTGATCGAAGTCGAAGGTGAGTCCGTTGGTGCCCCAGCCTGATCACGATCCACCATGTGGAGGTACAGCGTTCCCCGGGGCAGCAACGATTCGGCGTCGGTTGGCTTGTGATCAGTAGTCACCTCCTGCGACCTTCACGGAGTTGTGCTTGTCGTGGCTATTGAACATAATCGGCGGGTACGGCGCGGGAGAATTCTGGGACTGTATCTGAACCTTCTGGAGTCTGCCCGATGAGACAATGTTGTGGCCAAGCCATGGCGTGGGTCACCCTTGCATTGCTGGTCCCAACGGTGGCCGTGGCCAGGGAATTGGTCGTGGATACGGCGCAGCCTGCGGAGACGATCGACCTGACGCGTTTCGCCCTGGGCCAGGGCGGGCTGGCGGACGAGCCGATGTTCGAGGACCACGTCGACCAGATCGCGCGGCTTAGGCCGCAGACGATCCGACTCTTCGTGCAGGAATACTTCGACCTGCTGCCCGAGCCCGGCAAGTACCACTGGGCCACGCTGGACCGCAGCATCGAGACGATCCTGGCCACCGGCGCCAAACCGATCCTGTCGCTCTGTTTCAAGCCGCGAGTGCTCTTTCCGGAGATCGACCAGGACCGCACCCGTCCGACCGACTACGCCGCGTGGCAGCGATTGATCGAGGCGCTGGTGCGGCACTGCAACCAGGAGAAGCGCTACGGGATCGAGTACTGGGAGGTGGGCAACGAGGTCGATATCGGCGAGAGCGGCGGTTGCCCCTACCGCTTCCAGCCGCAAGGCTACACCGAATACTACGCCCGAACCGTGGAGGCCATCCGCCGTGTCGACCCGGCGGCCAAGGTGGGCGGTCCGGCGCTGGCGGGATATCAGAGCCCGATCGGCGACGCGTTGATCGATTTTTGCGGCCACGGCGAGGCGCCGTTGGACTTCTTCTCCTGGCACCTCTACAGCGACGACCCGCACGCCTTCCGCCAGACGATCCGGTCGATCAAGTTCAAGCTGGCCCGATTTCCCCGCCTGGCCGAAACGGAAACGATCCTCGACGAGTGGAACATCGGCCTGGTCAAGGCGGAGCCGGCGGTCGGCTACCAGGCGGCCTTCGTGCTGGAGACGACCCGCGGTTTCATGGAGGAAGGCCTCAGCCGTGCGGCGTACTACCACCTCCGCGATTCCTTCGTCGACCCGGACGAATTTCGCTGGATGTCGCCGGGCGGCCGGGAGTTCATGGCCGATTGGTGGAACGTGAAACCGCAGAACAGCGGCCTGTTCGACAACCAGGGACGCCGCCGCCCGGCGTACTACGCATTTCAGATGCTCAGTCACCTCCGCGGAAAACGGGTCCCCGTTTCGGGAACGGGAGAGGGACTTGAAGCCTTGGCCGCGCAGGACGGCAGCGAGACGCACGTGGTGGTCTGGAACTTCGCCCCCCCTGGGGCCGGTCAGCCACGGGAGATCGAGTTGCGGTTTACGAGACTTCCCGAGGGTTCGTTCCGGGTGGTCCAACTCAACGCGGAGGCGAACCGGTTGGACACCGTGCGCAGCGGTGCCAGCGACGAGCTTGAAACGTCACCGCTGCGCCTCTCGCTTCCCCCGCTCGGCATTGCCTGGGTGCAGGCGGGCCGGTTTCCCGTACACGCCTCGTGGGGACATAAGACACCCGCGGCTCGACCTTTCTATTTGAAGCTCCGACCTGGCACCCTCGACTTGAAGATCAGCGCCAGTGCAGAACGTCCATTGGAGCCGGACGACTCGTTCGACGACACCTCGTACCAAGGCTCGGCAGGCGGCGGCGACGTGGACGCCGTGGAGTTCTCGCTGGCGCTTCCCTCGCGCCAGGGGAGTCTCTTGCGCAAGGAGCAATCGATCTGGACGCACTTGCTGGCCGAAAGCGATCCCGACACGGCACGGCGTCTGCGTCAGGACCCGGCTTTCCGAACCGATCCGCCGCTGGTGGAATTTCAGTTGAATCCGGAAGCCACGCGCGGTTTCTCGGTGAGCGTGGACCAGTTGCTCGAACAGGAAACCCTGTGGGTACCCGCGTTCGATCTGCTGCTGAGCACCGGCCCGACACCCGTCTCCGTCGCGGCCCATCAGCGGGCGCTGGCACCCGCGACGGGGCGGCGGATCTGCGATCAGGTGTGTGAGCAGCCGGAGGCCACGTATGCCGAGTACGCGGCCCACTGGGAGGACATGGGCAAACCCGACTACCAGAACCCCCACTCCGTACCGCCCGGACACGTGGTCGGCATCACCTGGGACAGCGCGATTCCCAAGTTCGGCGTGGATCGCCAGGCGGGAGTCATCAGCGACCTGGGCAATCCGGAGCAGTTCCGGTTGGACCTCGATCTTGCCGGCGCGACCTGGGAGGGCCAGCGTCTGACCGGCGGGCTGCCCGTGCTGACGACGACTCTCCAGCAGGACGACGTCCGCTATGAAATCGAGCAGTTTGCCTTTCCGTTGCATGGACCGCCGAAGCAGCGCCGCGGCGACATTGCGATGGTCCTGTTCGAGAAGGTCCGCGCGAAGAACACGGGCAATTCTCCTCGCGAGGTGACGTTGCGACTGGGCCATCGACGCCGACTGCCGAGTCGGCCGGACGCTCGCCTGGCGACGATTCCCGGCCCGAAAGCCACGCTATTGACCGAGACCGCGTCGGGCCGATGCCTGCTGTCTGTGGAAGGGGCGGACGCCGAGGTGGAACTGGTATCGGCGGTTGTGTCGACTGATGAGAAGGAGCAGCGCGTCGAGGCGACGGCGGAACTGGCGGTAGGGCTAACACTGGCCGCCGACGCCTCGCGGGAGTTCGTCGTCAAACTGCCCTCGCCTGTCGTATCGACTGCCGACCACGACGTCCTGCGGAAGCTCGATTACGCCGCGGCCCGAACGGCCACGCTGGAGTTCTGGTCCGAGTACCTGGATCGAGGCGCCGTGTTCGAGGCTCCCGATCCGGCGGTGAACGAGTTGTTTCGGGCCAACCTGTGGCACGCCTTGCGGCTGCCGCGTCGCCATGGAAGCAGCGGCGAGAACGTGCGGATCGACCTGCCCTACTCGAATTTTGCCTACGGCCAACTCGGCACGCCGTGGACGGTGAACCAGGCTGTTTACGTCGACTACATGCTCTACGACCTGCGAGGCTATCACGACCTCAGCCGCGAAGAATTGCTGGCGATCTACCGCAACAACCAGGAGGCCAACGGGCGCGTAGGTGGTTTCGCCAATTGGGGTGTGTATACTCCGTCGATGCTCTACGCGTGCGCCCAGCACTATCTGCTCTCACGCGACCGCGACTCCTTCCAGAAGCTGCTGCCGGCCACGCTCCGGGCGGCCGACTGGTGCCTGGCGGAGCAGACCGTTGGACCGGCACGTGGATTGGTGCTGGCGCCGTTGAACGACCTGTCGCACGACCCGCGGGCCTGGGCGTTCAACCAGGCCTATTTCTACGCCGGACTCGAACGACTGGGCCGGGCGCTCGAAGAGATCGAGCATCCCCGTGCCGCCGAGATGCGCACCGCCGCTGAGCGACTTCACGGCGCCATCGAGGCGGCCTTCGGGCGTGCCAGCGTCCGCGCCCCGCTGGTCGAGCTGCGCGACCGTACCTGGAGCCTCTACGTCCCCAGCGACGCGCTGACGCCGCGGCGTCTGCTGGAGGTCTGGTATCCGACCGACGTCGACACCGGCGCGCTGCACCTTGCGCGACTCGGGGCCCTCGACCCACGGGGCGAGCTGGCTACCGCATTGTTGAACGACCACGAGGACAACCTCTTTCTGCACGGCTGGGGCATGGCCAACGAGCCGGTCTACAACCAGCAGGCCACGGCCTACCTGTTGCGCGATGAGCCGGAGGCGACCATTCGCGCGTTCTACAGCATGATGGCCTGTGCGTTCAGCCATTCGGTCTTCGAGCCGGTCGAGCATCGCTGGGGATGGGGCCAGTATTTCGGCCCGCCCAGCACCGACGGGGCGTGGTTCGAACTCTACCGCCGGATGCTCATCGACGAGCGCGCCGACGGCACGCTGTTGATCGGCCAGGCGGTGCCGCGGGCGTGGATGGCAGACGGGAGACGTGTCCGCGTCCAGCGGGCCCCCAGTTACTTCGGGCCGCTCAGCGTGGTGTTGGAAAGCCATGCCGCCGAGGGCTTGCTCAAGGCAACCGTCGAGTTGGGCGGCATCGAGCGTCCTGTTGCCCTACTCGTGCGTCTGCGGCATCCTACCGGCGAGAGATTGAAGTCGGTCGAGGTCAACGGCGAGGGCTCCAGGGAGTTCGATCGGGACAAGGAGTGGGTTCGCATCGCGCCGGTGGCGCAACAGCACTACGAGATCTCTGCTCACTATGAACCAGATCACTGATAACCGGGAAGGGCAACCGTTGGATTCCACCACCACAAGCAAGACCGTCGCATTCGTTCGACCGAGACCGTGCTATCTGCTGGCGGGCGTGTTGATCGCCCTCACCCTGACGATACCGAACCGCGGCACCGCGGCCGAACCGGTCAAGGTGAGTGCCGCCGAGGCGACCGGCGCGGAGACCGGGCCGTTTGCCGAGCGCGGGTACTACATGATCCTCTCTCGAATGCCGACCTTCGGGCTGGAGGCCTGGACGGAGATCCTCGACTGCATGGCCGAGGATCGGGCCAACCTGTTGATCCTCTGGATCGGCGGCGCCTTCCGCTCCGAGCGGTTTCCCGTCACCTGGGAGTACAACCGGGAGCATGCCAACGTGCGCGAAGATTTCGTGCGCGACTTGATCCGCCAGGCACACCGCCGACAGATCCGCGTGCTGTTGGGCTTCACACCCTTTGGATACGACGGCGTGAATCAATACCCCAAGGAGCACCCCGAACTGAAGGCGATCGGGAAAGACGGCAGACCGGTGGGAGAATTCGGCATCCATTGCTGGGGTTGGAATCTCTGCCCGGGCCGGGAGGCCAGCCAGCAGTTCATGCTCGACTACGCCCGCGAACTGGCCTTCGACTTCTATCCGGAAGCGGACGGCCTGTTCCTCGAATCGAGCGACTACGCGGTCTGCCATCATTGCGGGGCGAAGCACTTCGAGCACGAGTACGCCTTCGTGCGGAAGATCTCGGACGAACTGTGGCAGCAGCGTCCCGAGGCGAAGATCATCGTCTATCCACACTACTTCAGCGGTGCCCGGATGCCGTTTGCCGAGGCCGAAGGAACACGGCAGGCGTTCGATCCCCGCTGGACCTTGTTCTTCACGCCGCACAGCGCGCACCTGGACAAACGCCTCATCGAACAGGCGACGTCGAGCCTCTACTGGAGCGAAGCGCCGGCCTGGTTCCACATCGAGCGGATCCGCGAAGGAGCCCGGGCGGCTCGTGACGCCGGCTGCACCGGCTACGTACCGTCGCTGGAGTGCTATAGTTTCATTCCCACGCACCCCGAGGACGGACAACCCTGGTTGGTCGGCCAGCGACAGGTTCCCTTCGGATTTGGCTGGCTGAAGCCGGGCGAGTCCCCCTACCGCGAATTGCCGGTGCGTGTTTCCCGCCTGGCGTGCCGCGAGTTCTGGCGAGATCCCGACCTGCCTTGGGAAACGTTTCGTCAACGGCTGGGGCAGGAACTGTTCGGCGAAGAGGCCACACCGCAGCAGATCGACGATGCCCTGGAGTTGACGCGGATCTTCGGCACGGAACGCAACTGGTCGACACCCTCGCCGCTGAGTTCCCCCTGGTTGGTCGAAGCACGCAGCAAGGCCGGCCAGCTCACCGCGGAACAGAAGACGCTCTATCGAACCCAATTAGACACGGCCCGAGACATTGCCTCTCGCTACAAGACCCCCACCTCGCCCGGCGCCACGGAAATGAAACGCATCGCCCAATGGCTGGTCGATCAGTGGTCGGGCGACGCGGCGAGCCTCTTGCAGTAGCCGACGTCGTTCGTTGAGAGGCGGTGCCTTGAACGATCCCATGGACCGAATGACCGACTCGACGGCGAAGCCTGTTCCGTCGTCTACCTCGGCATTCTCGGCTCCTTCCCGGCACGGTCCCGGTACTGCTTGGGCGAGACGCCGAAAGCTCGCTTGAAGGCATGCGACAAGGCGAACGCACTCTCGTATCCCACTGCCCGCGCGATTGCCACGAGTGTCTGAGGGGTTGATTGTAGAAGGTAGGCGGCACGCTTGAGTCGAAGGCCAGTAACGTGCTGCATCGGACTTCGTCCCAATTCGGTGTGACAGAGACGACGCAGATGCACTTGGCTCATACCGGCCAATTCAGCCAGCCGGGAAGCCGTCCAAGGGGCTGCCAGGTCGGCGTCGACTTGCTCCCATAGGTGCCACAACCGTTCGTCGCGCACGGTATGCCGCGTGATTCGATCGGCGTACAAATGGACGAGCTCGATCCAGTGATGCACGATCGTTCCGACAGCCTGGCCGGAGACCTCGCGGTACAGGCCCGTGACTGCCGCTTGCAGAGCACGGGGATCGGCAGCCAGAAGCGTTGAACACCTGCCGGCAATTGCCCGTGGCCCGCCGGGCGGTTCCTCAAAGCAGACCCAGCAGATTCCCCACGGGGTACCTTCCAAAGAACGGCCGCCGTGCGTTATGCCAGCGGGGAAGATCGCCGCCATTCCTTCTCTGAATTGCTGCCACCGTCCGCCGACAAACAATTCCCCTTCCCCATGCCAACAGACGTTGATGTGGGAGAAGGTCGGGCAGGGCCGCACAATTTCATAGCCCTCGCCGATTTGCCCCCAACCGGTGTGCAAGATACGTCGCCCGGCAAGTGAGGGGCAGACCTCAACCCCCACGCCCCACTGCCGCGTCTCCCTCCCAAGAATGTACGTTTCGCGCATGTTCGTGTTCACTTGAGACATGAGACATAGCCGCTCATTATCGGTGCATGTGGATTATCGCGTGCAGTCTGGTATGATGCAGATGTTCATTTATGATATACGCGTCCCGGGCAAATGGCAACGTCCACCGAGGCGGCCGCTCGACAGGTGTTCCCGCCAACGTGCCTTACCGGCCGCCCGAGAGATGACTGCTCAATGTCGGGCGCGTCCGCCCGTGCATCACGGAGAAGTTGATTGTCCCGATACACAACAGCAGACAGGGCCTATCCTATGTCATCGAATTCATCACGCCGAACTGAAGACAATCGGCCATGGCATCGCCGTGAGTTCCTGCGAAGCACCGTCGCAACCGGAGCCGCCTGGACGCTTGCCGCGAACGCGGGCACAGCCGCGCAACAACGCGACACGATCCGCCTGGGCTTCGTGGGCGTGGGCGGACGCGGCACGTACCTGCTCACGCAATTCCTCCGCGTCGAGGGTGTCGAGGTCACAGCCGTCTGCGACCTCGCAGAAGACCGTGTGGCCCACGCCCAGCAGCTCGTCGAGCAGGCCGGGCAGCCGAAGCCGCAGGGTTACTACGGCGGCCCGATGGAATACCGTCGCCTCTGCGAGCAGGCCGACGTCGATGCCGTGGTCAATGCCACACCCTGGCAGGCGCATACGCCGATCAACCTGGCGGCGTTGGCGGCCGGGAAGCACGTGGCCACGGAGGTCCCCGGCGCGCTGTCTGTCGACGAATGCTGGCAACAGGTCGAGGCCGCGGAAAAGGCGGCACGCCAGTGCATGATCCTGGAAAATTACTGCTACCAACGCGACGTTATGCTGGTGATGAATCTCATCCGGCAGGGCCTCTTCGGCCAGGTCATGCATGCCGAGGGAGGTTACCAGAAAGACGCCCGATACTACGACGTCCAGGTACAACCCGGTGATCAGCTCTCCTGGCAGGGCCAGTTCCGCAAGGATCGCAAGGGCAATATCTATCCTACGCACGACATCGGACCGATCTCCTGGTGGATGGACATCAACCGCGGCGACCGCTTCGAGTACCTTGTCTCGATCGGGTCCCCGGCCGTGGCGATGAACGAATACGGCGCCGACTACTTCGGCCCCGATCACTTTCTGACGAAGACAAAATGGAATATGTCCGACATCAACGTTTCGCTTCTCAAGACGGTCAAGGGCCGTTCGGTGTATCTCATCCTGGACACGCTCCTCTCTCGTCCGCAGCCGCGGAACGTCTATCGCCTGCTGGGGTCGAAGGGCATCTACGATCGAACCATCAATGCGTTGTACCTTGAGGCCAAGAGCCCGCGCCACGATCGCTGGCACGGCGACTGGGAGCCCGTGGACAAGTACTTCGAGGACTATGAGCATCCCCTCTGGAAGGATCTGCGTGAAAAAGCCAGGACGAGTGGACACGGCGGCGGCGACTTCTTGATGGTCTATCGGGCGGTCCAGGCGTTACAGGCGAATACGACTCCGGACATCGACGTCTGTGTCATGGCGACATGGAGCAGCATCGTCGGCCTCAGCGAGCAGTCGGCCCGCAAGGGCAGTAGCCCGGTCGAGTTCCCCGATTTCACCCGCGGCAAATGGGAGAACCGCCAGCCGCTGGCGATCCGTGGAGCTTGATGACTCGACTCCCGTTGATCGGGCTGGTAAGCGCAGAATGCCATGATATCGAACTCCCGCGGGGTACCCTCGGGGTCGTGGGCCACGCTTGGAACTCTGGACCAAAACCTCTTGCCGGCGACCTACATCGGCTACTACACTGGAGGATACTGCAGACCCGGCGCGAACTTGCGTCCGACATTCCTTCCCGCCTTCGTATCTCCCCCCCGATTTCCCTCCCCAGAACGAAGAAAGAGACAGCCATGCTATCCAGTTCACTGCGATGCCTTGCCTTGTTCTTCCTCGGCTGCTCGACGGCCTTTGCCGCAGAT
This sequence comes from uncultured Planctomycetaceae bacterium, assembly GCA_964618095.1. Classification (GTDB taxonomy): domain Bacteria; phylum Planctomycetota; class Planctomycetia; order Pirellulales; family Thermoguttaceae; genus CAZUAM01. The sequence continues at coordinate 23,301 of CAZUAM010000002.1, forward strand.
CAGCGCGAAGCTCCGATCTGTCCGGTGACCGCCACGGCCTCCAGTACGCAGACGGAGTCGAAAGCGCTGGCTAACCTCTACAACGGCTCGGGACTGAGCGAGACGTCGCCCGGCAGCGGTACCTGGGTACATAACAACGATGCTTTTCGTGACCACGGAGTGGAACGCGGCACAATGTGGTGCTCCGGCGCCGTCAACGACCAGAAAGAGATCCCAGCCACGATCACCTTTGATCTGGGAAAGCCGTGTCGCATCGGCAGTCTTCGCATTTGGAACTACAACGAAGTCAATTGGACTTCTGCCGGCGTTCGCGGAGTCGAGGTCTCGGCCTCGACCGACGGCAAGACGTTCACGCCTCTGGGCGAAGCGTTGCTGCTGGAAGCCCATGGTGATGACGAGTACGAGGGGCAATTGGTCAGCCTGCAGCGAACGACCGAGGCCCGCTACTTCCGTCTTCACGTTCTCAGCAACTGGGGCGGCGAGCGGTCGGGGCTTTCGGAGGTTCGTTTCTATGCCTCCGGTGCCGGGGCGACCGACTGTATCGCGCCCGGTGTAAAACCCGTTGTGCCGACCGGTCCGGTGTCGAATCGTCCCAACCCGCCGCGACCCGCGGTGCCGGGGGCGGAGAACATCATCTTTCCAGCCAATTCCGGAGTTATCGACGTTACTGCCGCTCCCTACAACGCCAAGGGAGACGGCGTGGCCGACGACACCACCGCCATCCAGAAAGCACTCTACGATTACCCGGCCAAGGGCACGATCGTCTATTTGCCCAACGGGATCTACAAGATCAGCCGCACGCTGCGCTGGGGTAAGGACCAGCGTTTGACGACGCTCCAGGGCCAAAGCCGAGCGGGAACGATCGTGCGGCTCAAGGACGAATGCCCCGGGTTCGGCGACCCCGCCAGTCCCCGGTCGATGGTGTGGACCGGCGGCAAGCCTGCACAGCGCTTCCGCAACCAGATCCGCAACCTTACCTGGGACGTCGGCCAGGACAATCCCGGCGCGATTGGCGTGCAGTTCGACGCCAGCAACTGCGGCTGCCTGCGCGACGTCGATATCCGCACGAGCGATACGGGCGTCATCGGCCTCGATATGTCCTACGCTGACGATTTCGGCCCCTGTTTCGTCAAGAATGTTCGCGTGTTCGGTTTCGACACCGGCATTGCCACCAAGCACGGAGTCAACAGTATCTGTTTTGAACACGTCACTTTGGAGAACCAGCGGCGCGTGGGCTGGGTCAACGATGGACAGCCCATCACGGTACGCAAGCTGATAAGCAAGAACCGCGTTCCGGCTGTGCGGCAACACAACTGGGGCGGCTTGTTCACAATCATCGACAGCGAACTGACCGCGACGGGTGAGGGTGCCAAACTGCCGGCCATCGAGTTGCAGGCGGGCGGCATGTACCTTCGCAACGTGCGAGTCCGCGGCTACGCCGTGGCGGTAGAAAAGAGCGACGCCACCAAAACCGAGCAACTTGCCGCGGCCGACATCTTGCCCCACTGGTCCAGCGCCGCCTTGCCCGGCACGGCCCCACGCGGCTTGGAATTGCCGGTGAAGGAGACGCCCGAGGTCCCCTACGATCCGTTGGAGGACTGGGCGGTCGTCACCGATTTTGGCGCAAAGCTCGACGGCCAGACCGACGACAGCGAGGCCTTGCAGCGGGCGATCGACTCGGGCAAGACCACCGTCTGCCTACCTCGCGGCCAGATGGTCCTCAAAAAGCCGATTGTGCTTCGCGGTAACGTCCGCCGTCTGCTCGGTTGCGAGACCTTCCTGAAGTTCCCCGAGCCGATCACCGGCTCGAAGAACATCTTCACCGTCGGCGAGAGTACGCAGCCGATCCTGGTCGTCGAGCGCATCGGCGCTTGGTTCTGGGACAACCACTCGAAAGCGAACTTCATCGATAATCCCACCAACCGCACGCTGGTGCTCCGCGACTTGAACGACTTGGATGATACGTCCGATCAGAACCCTAATGGGAACGGCACCGTGATCAGCGGGCCGGGCGAACTGTTCGTGGAGAACGTCGCCGGCCGTTTCCACCTCATGCCCGGCGTCAAGGCGTGGATGCGGTTCGTCAATCCGGAAACCAATCAGGACCACCGCAACACGACCTTGGAGGCTCAGTGGCACCTGAAGAACGAGGGCGGGCAGCTTTGGGCGCTGGGAACGAAGACGGAAGGCCCCGGCCCGGTGCTCGTGGCCACGCGCGGCGGTGCCAGCGAAATGCTCGGCGGCCTGATGTATTCCAGCGGCGGCGCCAGAACGCAAGACCAGCCGGCCTTTGTCATTGAAGAGTCACGTGCCACGATCGTGATCAGCGAAGCCAATTTCTCGAATAACGCTTACAAATCGCTCATTCGCGTACTGAACAACGGGCAGCCCACCTTCGAACTGCTCCGCGGTCAGACGCCGGGCATCGCCGGCGGCAGTATGATTACCTTCTGGTCGACGCCGTAGCGGCCCGCAGCCGGCTGGTTCCACCTATTCTGTATTATCAATACGAGGAGAACGACACATGAACGACTCGCGTCAAGGTGTATCCCGTCGGGAGTTCACGAAGACCACGCTCCTGGCCGGGGCAGCCGTCGCCGTGGAAGCGACCACGGGGTGTGCTGATGATCTAAAGACGAAACCGGTTCGCACCGGCGTGATTGGCTGCGGCAGCGTGTCGCATTCGTATCTGCCGGTGCTGGCCAAGTCGCCGTTTGTCGATGTCGTGAGCCTCTGCGACATCAAGCCCGAGCGGGCCCGGCAGCAGGCCGGACGGTTCAAGGTCGCACACCACTATCCGCATATCGATGCAATGCTCGCCGGCGAGCCGTTCGACTTCCTCGTCGACCTGACCGAC
>CAZUAM010000002.1:26167-31161 GCA_964618095.1 uncultured Planctomycetaceae bacterium
GCAAGCACGTGTGGAGCGAGAAGCCGATCGCCAATTCGCTGGCGGCCGGACAGGGACTCCTGCGATTGGCCGGCGAGAAGGGCGTGCGTCTGTGGGGTGCGCCGATCACCGTCGAGAGTCCACAGTTCGCCTTCATGGCCAAGACGCTCGCGGCGGGCAAGCTGGGGCGGGTAGCCGCGGCGCATGCCGACTACGGCCATGAGGGGCCGCATTGGTCGGCCTTCTTCTACGAGAAGCTCGGCGGCTCGATGCCCGACCTGGCGGTCTACAACTTCACCTCGCTGACCGGATTGCTCGGCCCGGTGAAGTACGTGACGGCGATGGTGAGTATCGTCACGCCGCAGCGGACCGTCGGCGACAAGGGGCGCATCCAGGTCGCCGAAGAAGACAACGCGATGGTATTGATGGATCACGGCAAGGGCGTCATCTCGCACGTCCAGTCCGGATTCAACTACTTCAATCCTCACGGGCACGACGGCAGCCGGGAAACACGCCACACGATCAGCGTCGTCGGTTCGCACGGTTTCCTGGGGCTGGTCGGCTACGACTGGGCGCCGTTGGGCGTCGATCTGGCGACGAAGGACGCACCGCAGCTTCAGCGCCATGCCGAAGACCCACAAGGCTACGTCTGGCAGCAGGGCGCCGCGCTGGCCGCCGAGTGCCTGGTCACCGGCAAGGAGTTGCTGGCAACCCCCGAACATGCCCTGCACGTGCTCGAGATCATCACCGCGGCGCGCGAATCGTCACGGACCGGCAGGCGGATCGAACTGAAGTCGACCTTCGATTGGCCGGTGGTGGGATGACGGGCGCTACCGCCATGGTTTGCCGTTGCTACATCCTGGATGCCCGTCAATCATGACACGCTGTACCACAATGCTATCACCATGCTATCAGGACCAGGCAATGAATGCCCTCCAAGTTAGGCTGTTATCGGCCACCGGTCTCGTCGCCTGCCATCTCTTTGCCTTTGTCGCCTTTGCCGCTCCGCCGGCCGGTGCCGGCGATGGGGTCATTGCACCAGTGGCGGTCGAGGCGACCTCGTCTGCCCCGGAGTGCAAGCCGGAAGTGCTGATCGACGGCTCCGGGTTGAGGGAGGTCGGCACGGGAAGCGGCGTGTTCGTGCACACCAGCGACAAGTTCCCCGCCCAGGGCGTGACGACCATGTGGAACGCCGGTTACCCGGAGGGCCGGGATTGCCAGAAGGTCACGTTGACGTTCGACCTGGGCAAGTCGCACGCGATCGGCAGCGTGCGGGTGTGGAACTTCAACGAGGCGGGATACGACCACCGCGGTTTCAAGGAGGTCGAGGTGGCGGTCTCGCCGGACGGCAAGCAGTTCAGGCCGGTGGGAACGTTCACCTTTGACCGCGCGCCGGGCGAACCGGACTACGCGGGGCAATTCGTGCCGTTTTCCGCCCCGGTCACGGGCCGGTTCTTCCGCCTGCAACCGAAGTCGAAATACGGCGGCGACGTGGCGGGGCTGGCGGAAATCTGCTTCAACACGTCCGGGGCCGGGCAACCGATGGGCAAGGCCGAGACGGTCGCCTTGCCGGTCGAAGGCCCCGAACCGCGACCCGGCTACCTGCTGGCCCCGGTGCGCGTCGAGGCCTCCTCGAGCCAAGGCATGTCGGCACAGAACCTGATCGACGGCACCGGCTTGGAAGAGACACCCAACGGCGTGCTGGTGCACACTAGCGTCAAGTATTCACCGGCCGGGACGACGATGTGGAACGCCGGCTACTCGCCCAAACACGACTACCACGCCACGCTCGACTTCGAGCTGAGCGACGCCTTTCTGATCGACGCCTTGCGAGTGTGGAACTACAACGAGCCGGGGTATCTCGGCCGCGGTATCAAGGAGGTCGAGATCCTGGTCTCCGGCGACGGAAAACGGTTCGCATCCGTCGGGACGTATACCTTCGGAAAGGCGACCGGCGAGAAGTACTACGCGGGTGAGTACGTGGTCCTCCAACGGCCGGTGACCGCGCGGCACGTTCGGCTGGCGGTCAAGTCCAACCACCAGGGAAACGACGTTCCCGGGCTGGCCGAGACCCGATTCAACGTGGTCGGCCCGCAAGCGGATCGGCTCAAGGCGGACGCGGAGAAACCCTTCGAACCGAAGTACCCGCGGCCGCAGCATCCCCAACTCGCCCCAGGTGCACCGCTGGCCGGTGCCGAGAACATCGTCTTTCCCGACGACGCCGGCGTGCTCGACGTTACGAAGGCACCTTTCAACGCCAAGGGGGATGGCATTACCGACGACACGCTGGCCCTGCAGCGGGCGTTGACCTCGCACGCAGCGGGCAACAAGATCATCTACGTTCCCAACGGCGTCTATCTCATTTCCGACCGCCTCGATTGGCCAGCCGGCAAACCGGGTGCCAGCGACTACAAGAACACGATTCTTCAGGGCCAAAGTCGTCGCGGGGCGGTGATCAAGCTCAAAGACGCCTGTTCGGGCTATACGAACCCCCGCAAGCCCAAGGCGATGGCCTACACGGGTCCCGCCCCCGCCCAGCGCTTTCGCAACGCCATCCGCAACCTCACCTTCGATTCCGGCGTGGGAAATCCCGGTGCGATCGGCGTGCAGTTCCACGCGAACAACCAAGGCACTTGTCGCGACGTGACCATCGTCTCGGGCGACGGGCAGGGGCGGATCGGGCTGGACATGTCTTACACCGCCGAGATCGGCCCCCTGCTGGTGAAGAACCTCACCGTCCAAGGCTTCGACGTCGGCATCAAGACCGCCCACGGCGTGAACAGCATGACCCTGGAATTCGTTACGCTCGTCGATCAGAACGAGGTCGGGCTGCGCAACGAGGGACAGCCGCTCTCGGTGCGGGGTCTGACCACGCAAGGCGATGTCATTGCGTTGGACAACGTGGCCGGGCTGGTCGTGCTGCTGGACGGCGAATTCCACGGGAGCGAGAAGACGGCCGAACTGCCGGCAGTCCGTAACCGTGGAGGCATGTATGCCCGCAACCTCCGCGCGACCGGTTTTCGCCAAGTGCTGGCCAACGCCGGGGGCCACGGTCAAAGCCCGCCGGGCAACACCGTGGCGGAGTTCGCCTCGCAGGAGGCGGTCTCCCTGTTTCCGTCGCCCTCCGGGCACTTGCAGCTTCCCGTCCGTGATACGCCCACGCTCCCCTGGGACCCGCCGGAGCAGTGGGTCAGCCCGACGCACTTCGGTGCCGTGCCGGACGACCAGCAGGACGACAGCGAAGCCGTCCAGCGGGTCATCGATTCGGGGAAGACGACGCTCTACTTCCCCAACGGGCACTACGACCTGAAGCGGACGGTCCTGGTCCGCGGCAACGTTCGCCGGATCATCGGCTGCGAGGCCTGGGTGACGGTGCCAACCATGGCCGACGGCGGCCCCGGCTTCAAGATCGTCGACGGCACTTCGCCGACAGTCGTCATCGAACGAATCAGTTGCGGCTACGGCCGGACGCCCACGGTGGAGAACGCGTCGGGTCGTACGCTCGTTCTGCAGCATTCCTGCAATCTGTGCGCGAATCTGACCGGGCCGGGCGACCTGTTCATCGAAGACTGCTGTTCCAACCCGTTTACGAACTGGCAGATTCGCGGTCAGAACGTATGGGCGCGGCAGTTCAACCCTGAGAATGAAGGCACCCACGTAATCAACGAGGGCGGATCGCTCTGGATTCTCGGCCTAAAGACGGAACGCGGCGGCACGCTCGTCGACACCCACAACGGCGGACGCACGGAAGTGCTGGGCGGCTTCGCCTACACGACGACCGACCCCGCCGACAGCCCCATGTTTCGCTGCCACCGGTCGCAGTTGAGCTACACCTTCGCCGAAGCCTGCTTCACCGGCAAACCCTACCGAATCCTCGTCGAAGAGGCCCGCAACGGCGTGACGAGACACCGGCGGGCAGCCGACGGCAGTGCGAGTACGACAACCGTTCTCTACTCGGGAAGCGCGGTGCCGACCGACCGACGTACGACCAACCCAAACAACCGCGAATCCCGGGAGAAGTGACTGACAATCACGAAAGGACCTTGCCGATGACGATCGTTTTCAGATGCGCGGTCACGATGCTGTTGCCGCTCTGTGCCGTGACGGCGTCATGGCTGAAAGGCAAAGTGGACAAGATCTACAACCACCTGTTCGTCCGCAAGCTCAGTCGTGACATGATCTCCTTCGACGGCCCGGAGGTGGCCACCGTGGAAAGCCTCGGGCCGCATATCGAAGGCGCGTTCATGCTCAAACGCGAGGGCACGTATTACCTGATGTGGTCGGCCGGGAACTGGGATACCGGCGGCGGTGAGCACCGCTATCGTGTCGAGTACGCCACGGCGAAGTCGCCGCTGGGACCGTTTACGCGGGCGAAGAACAATCCGATCCTGGACGGCGATCACGAACAGGGGATTCTCGCCACCGGTCATCACTCGGTCATCAACCCGCCGGGCACCGACGACTACTACATGGTCTATCACACGCACCAAGGCAATAGTGATCGCCGTGTGTTCATCGACCGTCTGGTCTTCAACGAGGACAGGACCATGGCACGGGTGAAGGCGACGCGAGACGGAGTCGGCCCGATAAGCCTATCGACACTCCGTTCAATCGGTACGCCGTCACGCGCGAATTGACACCGCATCGTGGCCATGCTAGTTTGGAGGTTCGAAGCTCCGCCCACCGGTTGCCCCGCGCACCGCCGCCTCATCGGCAGCCCGTTACCCCGCCACGTGGAATTCGAGAGTCTCGTATGCATTCGCCTGTTCTTTGCCTGCCTGCGTTGTTTCTCACATTTTGTTCGCCCTCTGCCCACATCGCGGTTGCGGCGGTGGGCGGTTGGCAACCGTTGAACGAACCCGGTTGCGGCGGTTGGGTTACGTCGTTGACCGTCAGCCCGCACGACGGCCGGCGCGTGCTCGTCGGCGGCGACCTGCTGGGAATTGGCGTTTCTACCGACCGCGGAGATCACTGGACGTACGGCACCGGCTTGAAGAGCTGGGAAAGTGCCGACA
>CAZUAM010000002.1:31171-34440 GCA_964618095.1 uncultured Planctomycetaceae bacterium
TCCAACCAACGCGAACGTCGTTTGGGCGGGTACGCTCAGTGGCCCATATCGAAGTCGCGACGGCGGGCAGACCTGGCAGGAGATGCGGCAGGGGTTTCCCGAGACGAGCAGCCATCACTACTCGGCTCCCGTCGAGGTCGTTCTGTTCGATCCCAACAACTCCCGCCGGATGCTGGCCTTTGGTGGATCCAGCCGACGAATGCATTGCCCGGCCAACCCGCTCTGGGGTGTCGTCTGGGAAAGTCGCGATGGCGGCGAAAACTGGCTCCGGCGGACCACGCTCACGGCCGACGGGTCCAACGATGGCGAAGCCCCGGGCCGGAACATCGTCGGCGCGGCATTCGCCGCCCGATCGAGCAAGACCGTCTACGCAGCCGTCGACCACGCGGGCGTTCTGGTCAGTCGCGACGGCGGCAAGACCTTTGCACCGAGCAATCGGGGATTGCCGCACACGAACATCGTACGTGTCGTCGCCCATCCCACGCAGCCCGACACGCTGTGGGTCAGCCTTTCGGCCGGGCGAACCTCGGACGATTCGCCGTACCTACCCGGCGGTGTCTTCAAGAGCGTCGACGGCGGGCGGTCCTGGCAGGGCATCAACCGTGGACTGCCGCAACAGGGCAACGAGAACCCGAACTTCACGCCCCAGTTCAAGGGATTCGCCGTGGCACCGTCCGCTCCCGACGTGATGGTCGCGGCCGACTCGGCCTGGAACGGAACGGTGATCTATCGAACCAGCAACGGCGGGCAAAGCTGGCGGGCGGTAGCCAAGAAAGGCGCCGAGCCCGGCTCGGGTCTTACGAACGTCGAAACCGCCTACCCGGTCGGCTGTGCGGCAACGGTCGTTCGGTTCGACCCCCGTGACGCCGACGTCGTCTTTGCCGCCGGCTCCGAGTACGTGCTCCGCTCGACCGACGGTGGTCGCACCTGGGCCGACGCGACCTCGCGACCGGTCGGCAGGTCGGACAAGGCCGCCGGCATGACGGGCCAGTGGTGCGGACGCGGCTACTCGGGGCTCTGCTCCATCAACTTCCGTTTTGATCCATTCCGGCCCGGCCGATCCTTCATTCTCGGTATGGACGCCAGCAAGGGCTGGGAGTCGACCGACGCCCTGCGATCCTGGACCTATCGCGGTACTGTGCCCGGGCCCTGGGGCGGATCGAGCGATGCCGCGTTTGCACGCGATGGCCACGTCTACATCACGACCGGACAATTCGGCTCGCATGCGGGCATCCTTCGCACCCGCAACGGAAGCCAATGGGACGAGGTCCACGGCCCGGAGCATGGCCTGCCGAGCAACCAGGGCGGCGGGATCGCGACCGGCGTGTACACCTTACCCGACGATCCGGCCAAGGTCTGGGCCGTTGTCGGCGGCCGGCTGTATCGAAGCACCGACGGCGGCGACCAGTGGCTGGCCACGGATTTGCCCAGCGGGCTGGGTTGGCTGGCTGCCGACCCGCGCCAACCGACGCGCATCTACGTCTCCGGGTCGCAGAACGTCTACGTCACCGAAGACGGCGAGCGTTTCACCGCGATCGGCGGCCCGCGCGTTGCCGGCCGGATTACCTGCGACCGCGACGGCCGACTCTACCTGGCCGCCTACCGTGGCGAGCGCCCGGGACTTTGGCGCTGGGCCGAAGGCCAGTGGACCCGGCTACGAGACGACCACTACCTGGCCAACGTGGCCGTCGATCCGGGCGATCCACATAGGATCGCCGTCTGTGCCGACGATCATCCGTACCACGATCATTGCTACGCAAGCGGGGTGGCTATCAGCGCCGACGGCGGCCGAACCTGGTCGGCATTCAACGAAGGCCTGCCCATTCTGCGTGGCAGTGCCATCGCCTTCGACCCGTTCGATACCAAACAGCTTGTTTTCGGCAGCCTTGGTTCCGGTTACTTCAAGACGCGTTGGCCCAAGACGTATCGGCCCACCGGCGATCAGCAATACGCCGCTACGGACGAAGACGCCGCCTTTGCCCAAGTGGTCAAGCCGCGCAAGATCGTCGTTCGCAACGGCGCTATGACTCAGGGGCTCTCGATCCCTGCCAACTGGAACGGCAAGTACGGCGACGTCCAGGTCCGTCGCGATCAGAGGATATTCAAGAAGGGGCCCGCCTCGTTGTGCGTCGAGGCCTCCGGCGGCAGCGGCCAAGCGTTCCAGGAGTTCGAAGCGACCGGCGGCGAGCAATTCACGCTGCTCGGCTGGGTCCGATCCAGCGGCGACGTCGAGGTGAATGTCGCCGTCCAATCGTTCGATGCGGGCTTCACCCGAAACCAGTTCGACCAGGTGAAGTACCTGCAAGGCGAGGCCGACTGGAGCGATTTTCGGAAGACGGTGACGATACCCGACTGGGCTGCGCGGTTCAACGTCCTGTTGCTGGTCGAGGGGACCGGCCGGGCATGGCTCGACGAGGTGCATGAGGCTTCGACGGCGGTCGATGAGGGTACGCCCGTCGATCCCATGACCAGCGAACCGCCGCCGAAAGACAAGCCCTCGGTGCCCGGCTGGGGGTTCTATCCGCAGTTCCCAACGGCCTGGAAACTGAAGCACGAGAGCTTCCTCGCGCGAACCACCCAGGGCGACGTCGACGTGATCTTCTTCGGCGACTCGATCACCCAGGGTTGGGACGACGACGGCAAGGCGGTTTGGGACAAGGTCTACGCACCGCACAAGGCGGTCAACTACGGCATCGGCGGCGATACCACGCGCCAAGTACTATGGCGCTTGGACCACGGCGAAGTCGACGGCCTCAGCCCGCGGCTGGTCGTCTTGATGATCGGCACCAACAACCTTTACGACGACTACAACTCGGGAACCGACGACGAGATCGCCAAAGGCATCCAAGTCGTCGTCGCCAAGCTCCGAAAGAAGCTACCCAAGGCCAAGATCCTGCTCTTGGCGATGCTCCCCCGCCAGAACGACTATTTCTGCAACCGCATCCGTGCCATCAACGCGAAGACTGCCAAGCTCGACGACGGTCGCACCGTGCGTTATCTCGACATCGGCGATCGCTTTCTGGCCTCGCCCGGCACGGTCCGCAAGGGACTATTCCACGCGGATGAGCTGCATCTGATCGAGAAGGGCTACGAAACCTGGGCAGAGGCGATGCAGCCTCGGTTCGAGGAACTACTGCAGGAATGAGAAGCCCGATCCACAAGCGCCTGAGGTCACCATGAGTACTCACGTCTTCCGAAAACGACACAAGGCTCTGATCCTTCCGGCCCTGGTCTGGGCGGCCGCCGCGTCCGCTCGGGCGGAGCCGCAG
>CAZUAM010000003.1:0-33172 GCA_964618095.1 uncultured Planctomycetaceae bacterium
TGGTGATCTGGTTCAGCTCGGTGATCGCCCCGTAGAGCGTGGTGGTCTTGCCGCAGCCCGTCGGTCCGGTCACCAGCACAATCCCGTTCGGCTTGCGGATCACCTCGCGGAAGCCGGCCAGCACCGTGGGGTCCATCCCCAGCACCCCCAGGTCCAGCATCACCACCGAGCGGTCCAGGATCCGCATCACCACGCTCTCGCCGAACATGGTCGGCAGCACGCTGATCCGCATGTCCACCGGATGACCGCCCACGCTCAAACGGATCCGCCCGTCCTGCGGCAGCCGCCGCTCGGCGATGTCCAGGTCGGCCATGACCTTGATCCGGGTGGTAATGGCAAAGGCCAAATGTCTCGGCGGCGGGACCATCTCGTACAAAATCCCGTCGGCCCGAATCCGAATCTTGAACTCGTTCTCGAAGGGCTCGAAATGCAAGTCGCTGGCATGGTCCTTGATCGCCAACAACAACACCATGTTCAATAACTTGCGGACCGGGGCGCTGTCGGCCAGGGCCTCCACGCTGGTCAAATCCACCGCGGCCTGGCCCTCGATCGCCTGGGCCGCGGCCATCAGCTCTTCGTCCTCTTCCATGCCCGCAATCAGCGTCTCTACACTCTCACCTCCCACCGCGTAGTAGCGGTCCAGGGCCCGAACAATGTCCCGCTCAGTGGCCACCACCGCCCGAATGTTATAACCCAGAAAACTCCGTAACTCGTCCACGATCGACAACTTCTGCGGATCGCACATGGCTATCGTCAAGGTGTCGTCCTTGAAGCTGATCGGAATGATCCGGTACAGTTGGGCCATCGGCTCGGTGACGTAGCTGAGCACCTCGGGCGGGACCACCACGTCGCCGAGGCTGATTACCTGCATGCCCATCTGCTCGGCCAACGCCTGGGCCAGTTGATCGTCGTTGATCAGCCCCATCCCGATGGCGATCTGCCCCAGCATCTCGCCGGGACGATGCTGCTGTTCCTCCAACAACGTCTCCAACTGCTCATCGGTGATGAACCCCAAGTCCACCAGGATCTGTCCGATTCGCCGAATGGCCATTGCCCTAGCCCTCCAACACGGTGGCAAAACTTCAACTCGACGTCTGCTCCGCTTCCTCCAACCGGCCCCGGGTCTCCTCCTCCTCCTCGAACATGCTCTGCTCGGCCCGGATAATCTTGCTGGCCAAGAAATCTTTGCTGTTTGCCTTCAGCAGCACCTCTTTCTTTTCGCACTGCCCCTCTTTCCATAACCGGAACAGGTCGTCGTCGAGCAACTGCATGCCCTGCTTCTGCCCGGTCTGGATTACCGAGGTGATCCGGAACGTCTTGTCCTCGCGGATCAGGTTCCCCACGGCGGGCGTAATCACCAGCATCTCGTAGGCTGCTACCCGACCCCCGCCGATCTTGGGCAGCAAGGCCTGTGAGAGAATGCCGATCACGGCCACCGACAACTGGGTGCGAATCTGTGCCTGCTGATTTTGCGGGAAGACGTCGATGATCCGGTTAATCGTCCCCGCCGCTCCGGTGGTGTGCAGGGTAGCAAAGACCACGTGGCCGGTTTCGGCCGCCGTAATCGCCGCTTCGATCGTCTCCAGGTCGCGCATTTCGCCCACCAGGATTGCATCCGGGTCTTGACGCAACGCCCGGCGAATCCCCTCCGCAAAACTGGGAAGGTCCACGCCGATCTCCCGCTGGTTGACGATCGATTTCTTGTGCGAGTGGTAAAACTCGATGGGGTCTTCGATGGTGATGATGTGATGGTCAATCTGCTCGTTGAGGTAATTGATCGCCGCCGCCAACGTGGTCGTCTTGCCCGAACCCGTCGGACCGGTTACCAGGATCAACCCCCGCGGCCGCATGATCAAGTCGGCCAGCACGGGCGGGGTGCCCAACTCCTCGAAACTCATCATGTAGACCGGAATCTGCCGCAAAACCATGGCTACGTTGCCCCGCTGCTTGAATACCGAGACCCGGAACCGGGCCAGCTCCCCGAAGGCGAACCCAAAATCGGTAGTCCCCACCTCCTGCAACTCCTGCTGGCACCGCTCCGGGGTAACGCTCTTCATCAGCGCCACGGTGTCCTCCGGCTCGAGGACCTTCGTCTCCAGCCTCTTCAGCCGCCCGTGGACCCGCAATACCGGCGGCTGGCCGACGGTGAGATGCAGGTCACTGGCGTCTCGCTTCACCACCGTATGCAGCAGCTTGTCAATCAGAATCGTGCCCATCTTGGATGCCTTTCATGCTCCCCGCGACCAGACCCCGGGCCGCGAGTCAAGAAACCTCTTTCCTTTTACCTGCTCCACGCGATTGCGGTACCGGGTAGGCCGGCAGACCCGGCACGTGGTCACTGAAGAGCCTCGGCAGCCGGCGCCGCACGACAGAACGTCTTCGGCCTCCGACCTGCTCCCTATTCCGATTATTCGCAGGTCCTCCCAAATCTCAAGCGATATCGGCACGCCGACCAGCCCGGCACGGCAAAACAGATGACCGGTCCTTCGGGGGGCAAATGCCGGACCTGCCCGGCTCGACGGCCGGGCCTTTGCATCTGCTATGGCGTCGAGCACGAGGGGACCTTTTGACTTATTTTGCCTATTTCCTCTATTTCCGCGAGTTCTGTGCCGCGGTCCAAGGCCGCCCGGAAACGCCCACCGGCGGCCTGCCGGGGGGCCGCGTCTAGCTAATCTTGTTCGGACTGGGCGGCCACTCGGTACACCTCTTCAAGGGTCGTGATGCCGCGGAGGACCTTGTCGACCGCGTCCTGGTAAAGCGTTTTCATCCCTTCTGTGACGGCGGTCCGCCGGAGTTCATCGGCGGGCGCCTGATTGAAGGTCAGCTCGCGCATCTTCGACGACATCAAGAGGAGCTCGAAGATTGCCAATCGGCCCCGGAAACCGCTCCCCTGGCAGCTCCCGCATCCGCGGCCCTTGACAAAGTTGGCATTAGCAGCCCGTTCGGGGGTGATGTTTGCGGCCTCAAGGTCGGTCTGACTGGGCACGTACGGTTGCTTGCATTTTTGACAGACCACCCGGACCAAGCGCTGGGCCATGATCGCCACGATGCTGCTGGAGACCAGATAAGCCGGGACCCCCAAATCGATCAAACGTGTAATAGCACTGGGCGCATCGTTCGTGTGTAATGTACTGAAAACCAAGTGTCCAGTCAGAGATGCCTGAATTCCCATCTGAGCCGTCTCCAGATCTCGCATCTCCCCCACCAGAATGATGTTCGGCGCCTGACGTAACATCGCCCGGATTACCCGCGCAAAATCCAAACCAATCTCGTGCCGTATCTCCACCTGGTTAACCCCCGGCAGGTAGTACTCCACCGGGTCCTCCGCCGTAATAATCTTCTTATCCGGCGTATTCAGCTCGTTCAGCGCCGCATACAGCGAGGTGGTCTTTCCCGAGCCGGTCGGGCCGGTCACCAGTATGATCCCGGTGGGCCGCTTGATCAGGGCCGTAAACCGCTGGTAGTCCTCCTCGGAGAAACCCAACTGCCGCAGCCCCACCTTGATGCTGTCCTTGTCCAGAATCCGCATCACCACCGACTGCCCGTGGTTGGTGGGAATCACGCTCACGCGCAGATCGAGCTCCTTTTCGCCGATGGTCACCTTGATCCGGCCGTCCTGCATCCGCCGCCGCTCGGCGATATCCAGCTTCGAGAGGATCTTCACCCGCGACAGCAGGGCCCCCAACAGCCGTCGGGGCGGGCTGTCCCGCTCCATCATCAACCCGTCAATCCGGTAGCGAATCCGAATCCGGTCCTCGAACGGCTCGATATGGATGTCGGAGGCCCGAAGCTGTACCGCCTCGGTGATCATCAACTGCACCAGCCGGACGATCGGGGCGCTGGTCTCATCGATCTCCTCCTCGGCCGCCTGCGCCTCGTCCTCGGTCTCCGTAAAGTCGATCGCCGTATCGGTGAATTCCTGCAACATCGAGTCGGCACTCTCGCCCACCGTCTGACCGTAATGGCGGTTGATTGCCTCGAGGATGCTCTCTCGGGGGGCCAAGGCGATCTCGATCTGGCGGTTGAGGATGAAGCGGAGCTTGTCGATCGTCTCGAAGTCCAGCGGGTCGCTGACGATCACCGTCAGATGGCCGTCACCCTCGGCCAAGGGCAGCACGGCGTTTTCCCGGGCGACCGACTCGGGAACCAGCTCGACGACCGAGGGCGGGATGGCCACCTCAGAGAGGTTGACGTACTCCCGACCGTGCTGCTCCGCCATCGCGCGGATCACCTCGTCGCCGCTGGCATACCCCAGCCGCGTCAGGGCATCGGGAAGCTTCATGCCCGATTCCTCGGACATCTCGACGGCTTCGGCCAACTGTTCGGGACTGATGATCCCCTGGCGGATCAGGATCTCGGTGTACTCACCCTTTTTCTTGGCAGCCATGTGGAACTCCAAGCGGTGGTTCCTGGGGAGGTTTCAGGCAGAGACGAGCAGAACTAGCCCAGGCAAACCCCGCCCCAGACTGTCTGAGTCGAAATACATTATAATGAGTTGACAATATCTACCGTAACCGTCCAGCTTTCCCCTGTCAACCATCCTTCGGATGGCCGCTCATCTGGGGGGTTGGGGTGCATCGACACCTGGGATGATGGCAGAATCGGCCCTTCAATCGAGGCCGGGCCGGGTGCCGGTCACCACGAGCTGCAACTGGTCGATCTTGGCGGCCAGGATGAAGTCGCTCTCCGAAAGGTCGCCGATCGCATGGGTCCAGATCTCGATCCAGGCCTGACGGTAGCCCTCCAGTTGGGCGTCCATGAAAAGATCCGGAATTGAGGGGTCGTCAGGTATGGTAGGAGGCAACCACCGCCAAGGGAATTGTTGCCCGGCGACCACCGAAGTCAATCGGCGCCGCCGGCCAGCGAACAAGCACGGGGGCAGAGTGGCCCGGCGGGTCTAGTCTGACGACTAACTGACGATGGCCGGGACGCAACGCGTCGCGGTATGGGCCAGGCAAAAGGATGCCATTGAATGACTCCTGCGAGCGTTTCCCGCCACGCGCTGCGCCCCGGCTATGAGTCGTTTTTGCCGCGACAAACCAAGGGTTCACCCTACCGCCGGCCGGCATCGCCGGCGACCAGTTGTGAACTGCCCAACGCCGTGTCGATCAATTCCGCCAGCACGTCCGGGGCGAACGGCTTGCGGAGGTAGTAGGTACCTCCCAGGGCGTCGCTGCGGCGGATGATGTCGGGGACCTGGGCGCCGGAGAGGAACATCACCGGCACCTCTCTGAGCGCCGCGTTCTCCCTGATCCGCTCGCACATCTCCAGCCCGCTCTGGCCGTGGAGGTTGACGTCGGAGATGATCAGGTCGGGCGGGGATGACTCGGCCGCCGCGATGGCGCCCTCGGCGGTGGTGCAGCACCGGCAGGCGAAATTCGCGCCGCTGAGAACCGTTGCCACTTCGTCCAAGACTTCCGCCTGGCCGTCTACCACGAGGACTAGCGGCCGCTGCTGCCGGAGCTGCTTCATAGGGGCCTTTTCCACGCGTTGTTGCGATTTGGAGCGGGTCCCGGGCTGCTCAAGCGGCTCCGCTTGCTTGGCATCGGAGGTCCCGCTGCCTTTGGATTCGTCCCCAGGCGGTCCACTGTTTAGTAAGCTTTCGCTGAATCGCCCAATCGCGCCAATCGTTCAACCCGGCACACCCTGCTTCCGGTCCGGCCCGTCGGCGGGGCACGTGCCATGTCCCGCCGAATGGCCTGGCCAACTTTTCCGGCCGGCGCCTTGCACTCCCTGGCCGGGACATTTACGATCAGGGACTTCAATCCCCTTCTTCGCCCAATCACCGCGAGGTGCCCGCCCATGGCCACGCTGGACTACGTGATCCTGATTGTCTACTTCGCAGTGATGACCGCCATCGGGATTCTGTCCATGTTGACGGTCAAGAAACAAGAGGACTTCTTTCTCGGCAGGCGTACGTTTGGGAGATTATTCCAGGCCTTTGCCGCCTTCGGGGCCGGGACCGGCTCGCAGGACCCCGTGTTCATCGGGCGGACGACCTTTACCAGCGGGCTGAGCGGGATCTGGAGTGTATTGCTGTGGTTGTTCGTCACGCCCTTCTACTGGTTCACGGCCGTTTGGTATCGCCGCATGCGGCACATCACCCTGGGCGACTGGTTTGTGGAGCGGTATCACAGCAAGGGCCTGGGCGGCGTATTCATGCTTTACAGTATCTTCTTCTACGCGGCGTGGCTGGGCGTGGGCTTTACGGCCATCGGCAAGGTCGGGGCACCGCTGTTGGCGGACTCCGCGTTCGTCCAGAACGGTCAGATGCAGCTCTTCGGATTCGCCCTGCCGGTGGAACATGCCCTGGTCTACATCTGTGCCGCCGTGGTGCTGATCTACGGCGTGTTGGGCGGGCTCCGTGCCGCCTATTGGACTGACGTCATCCAGGGGATGTTTATCATTCTCTTGTCCGTGCTGCTGATTCCCATGGGGCTCCGCGCATTGGCCAACGACGACGCACGTGTCAAGGACGTTGATCGCCAAACGGTGGCAACCGTCGAGGGATTCCGCATCATGCACGAGCGGGTGCCCGACGAGTATTTCGAAATCATCGAAAGCCCTCGTGGCGGCGAGTTTCCCCTCTACTACATCGTGGCCATCACGCTGCTGAACCTGGTGGCCATCGTGGTCCATCCCCATATGGCCGTCACCGGCGGCGGGTCGGCCAAGACGGAAAACTCGGCTCGGGTCGGGCTGGTGGTGGGCAACTTCCTGAAACGCTTCTGTACCATCGGCTGGTGCATCACCATCCTGATCGTGCTGGCCTACATGGCCGGTAACCCGGAGATCGCCGAAGACCCCGACAAGACCTGGGGCATCGCCGCCCGGGAAATCCTCGGCCCCTACGGCATGGGGCTGGTGGGCCTGATGCTGGCCTGCCTGATGGCCGCCTTGATGAGTTCGGCCAGCGCCTACATGCTGATTGTCTCCGCCTTGGTCGTCCGCAACTTCTACGCCGCATACGTCAATGCGGAGGCGAGCGAGCGGACCTACGTGCTCCTGGGGCGTGTGATCAGCGCGTTGGTGATCATCGCCGGCGCGTGGGGCTCGGTGGTCTACATGGACGTTTTCGACCAGATGAAGATTGCCTGGGAAATGCCGATCCTGTTTGCCGCCTTGTTCTGGATCGGCACGTTCTGGCGCCGGGCCACGAAGTGGGCGGCCTGGGGGACGCTGCTGTTCACCTTGCTGGCCTTCTTCGTGGTGCCCGCCGTGCTGCCGCTGGTCATGCCCGAGCTGGCCGACAACCCGAAATACGCGGTCACCAACGACTTCGTCACCACCACGGTGATCCGGGAAGCGGCCCCCACCGACGTAGCCCGACGCGACGCAGAGATCACCTTGTGGGAGCAAAAGGTCGCCCGATGGATGGAAGAGGACCAGGCGCGAACGCGGGACGAGGCGAGGGAAGAGTTCGGCGTCTGCCCCGAGCCCTGGGGATTGGGCGAGACGGTGACCAGCGTGTACCAGGCCGGCGGCGCGTCCATCTACTGGACGGGCAGCGTCGTGCCGGTCGACTCCCAAGGCCGGGTGATGCAGTACGACAAGGACGGCAAGGTCACCGCCGTTCTCGTCAAGGGCCAGGACGGCAACGGCCAGGTCGTGCCGGTCGAAGAGGAACGCTATGTGCTGGAGGAGATCGACCGCACGGAATCTGGCGACACGGTAGCCGTCCACCGGCGGTTCCGTTCCGAGTGTCGCTTGCGCGGGGCGGGCCGCTTTCGCGTCGACTTCCTGATTTACGATCTGCTGGGCATCGACATGACCAAGATGTCCAACGCAGCCTTGGAGACGTTGCGGCTGCCCACCCGGGTGATCTTGCCCTTCGTGGTCGTGATCCTCCTGAGCCTGGTTACGCCGCGGGTCGACAAGCAACTTTTGTACCGCTTCTACGTGAAGATGAAGACGCCCGTCAGTCCCGACCCGGAGATCGACAAACGGGAAATCGAGAAATCCTACGAAGACCCCTCGCGTTTCGACGATCGCCGGCTGCTGCCGTACTTCGGCGTGGAGATGCAAAAGCCCAACCTGTTGGACATCGGCGGTTTCGTCGTCTGCTTCATCATCTGCTTCTTGCTGATCTGGCTGACGGTCTGGCTGGCGAAGCTGGGAAGCTGAGGCCAGAGCGCGGAGGGGACCTGTCCCCGCGGTGGGCAAGCCCCAATGCCGTTGAAGTAAGTGCAGTATGACAGTATGAAGGAGGATCAAGTGGCACCGGCGTCTCGCCGGTGTGACATGAGCGAAAGCGCTGCCATCAGTTCCGTCACACCGGCGAGACGCCGGTGCCACTTTGCTGAGGCCAGGTTCGCCCCCAGGATCGTGAAGGTCGATTCAGTAGCCGACCTTCGCGCCATCGACTGGCAGCCCGTCGGCCGCGGCAATCAGTCGGCTCCAGACGGCCGGTGAACCGCCGCTGCAATCGATGTAGTCGCTGATGAAGTGCACGCTGCCGTCGGCAAAGGCGGTGAAAGCTCCGTCTTGATGTTTGCTGCGGACGGTGGCCTGGGCGTTGTTGGACCCACAGTGGCAGGTCATACACTCTGCCTGCAACCAGTCGACGCCGGGATCAGTGCTTTCCAGGTAGCAGCAGCCCAGGATGTCGTCCGAGTCGGGGTTGCAGGCGTTGGGACACATGGCATCTTGGTGGAACCCGAAGGCGAACAGACAACTGGCGCCGGCAGTCCCCATTGCCCAGGTGCCGCGGCGATCGAAGCGGTTGACCCCTACACGGACCTCTCCCAGCAGGAGCGTGTTACTGGTGCCATCCCTGATATCTGAGGTCCGCAAGGAGACATTGGGCCCCATCACGCCGCGGAGCCGCAAGTCTTTCCAACCGGGCGACGCGGCACCCCAGGTGGCATCCCACCGGTTCCCCTCCAACAAGTACCCGGAGCCGGCGTTGGCTGCGTAATTACCCCGGGCCCAGGCCGCCCCTTCGCCAAACCTCGTGCCGTCGAACTTGTTCCCCAAGCCGTTGTCGCTGGGGCAAAGCATCACCGACAACTCCGTGCTTCGGGCGGCCAGGTTGTCCGGGTGGGAAATTGGCTTGGTCCGGTCAAAACGGTCGTACAAACCCTGCTGTTCCAAGAAAGGCAATGCCATGATCACCCAATTCGGTCCGAAGTTCGGACTGGTCCGCACCGGCTCGCCCGCCGGATACTGCATGCCGGGAGGAAAGATCTCATGCTGGTCATGGTAGTTCACCAGCGCCAAGCTGAGCTGCTTCAGATTGTTGGTGCACCGCAGGCGTCGAGCGACTTCGCGGGCTTCCTGGACGGCCGGCAACATCAGGGCGATCAGGATGCCGATAATGGCAATTACCACCAGCAGCTCTATCAGGGTAAACGCAGATTTCCGATCGGTTTTCCTCTGCGACCCCGCTCGCACGTCAACCTGACTCATGGCGTAATCCCCCACGGCTGGATACGAGGTCCTCGGTCCTGGCCCCCACCCATTTCCCCCGCAATCCGGGCCAAAGAAGTTGCCACGGAGATCTTTCCGGTGCGTGTTACGGATGCTAACGGATGACGGCGGGAATGTCAAGCAGTTGGGCTGGTTCCCAAGCTCCAGCTTGGGAACCCGTCCTCGGATGGGTGCGGGCGGTGGGCTTGTTCGGTTCCCAAGCTGGAGCTTGGGAACCAGGGGAATCTGTTCTGACGGGAATGTCAAACGTTGCGCTTAGGGGTCTGGCGGCGGTAGGCGATAAAGGTCAGATCGTCGGGCTTCGACGGTTGGCCTTCCTCGGGGGTGTGCATCCGGCGGCGGCAATCCTCGACCAGCGTTCGCATCACCCACTCAAGCGGCCCTTTGCGAATCCGTTGGACGATCTCGTCGGTGTGCAGGTTGTCGAACAGCCCGTCGCTGGCCAGTAGCAGCGTATCGTAGGGGGCCATTTTGACGGTGGAGCCGACCTCGATCCGCATGTCGGGGGTGCCGATGATGTTGGAGACCACGTGGCGCTCCTCGTGGTGCATGGCCTCGCTCTCGTCGAGCAGGCCCGATTCCAGGGCGTATCCGACCGGCGAGTGGGAGATAGTCTGTAGCTTGATCTTCCCCCGCTGGCCGACCACCAGGATCATCGAATCGCCCACGTGATACGGCCGCACGGTCCGATCCCGGATTTCGGCAATCGCCAGCGTCGTTGCCGCTCCGATCCCCAGTTCACTGACCGCCCGATTGGCATTCTCCATCCCGTTGAGGATCGCCGCCCGGAGGCTGGGCTCGTCGTTAGGCACCTCTCGGATCGAGGCAATCAGTTCGCCGATGGCCAGGCAGGAGGCCTGTTCCCCGGCCGGGGACCCGCCCAGCCCGTCGGCCACCACCAGGATCCCGGCCTCTCCGTTGACCGAGATCACCGCGGCCGCGTCTTCGTTGGGTGTCTCCTTATCGGACGAGCGTGCCGAGAACAGGGCCACTTGCCCCCCTGCAAGGGGGCATAGTTCACCGTGAAGCATGTCGGCCTGGAAGAAGAGCTGGGCGTCCATACCTTAATTATCGTCCGGTAGGCCAGGCCCACGGCCACCATTGTTTACCACTCTTGAGATGGGAACATAACCCGCAAGCGGAGGCTTCCCGGAGACGGTCAGCCGTCCTCTCGCCCCCGCCGGTCAGTCCCACTGCATGGTTTCCAGGTATTGCCGCAACTGGCCGGCGTTGCGGTATTTCTTCAGGATTAGCGAACGTTTCAGCCCGCAACAGACGGCCTTGGCCTCCGGGGGTTGCTTGGCGTATCGCTTGGCTCCCCCAATGGCATCATAGAAAATGCGGACCAGCTTGCAGACGTCCTCGTGGATGTTCTCCGGGCTGGCCGGTCCCCAGTGGAACATGTCGACCAGCTTCAGGTCGAACGATAGCCCGTATCGCCGGACAATCACGTTATCGTCGTGGAGGTCGCCGTGGTACTCGCGGAGGTTGTGGATCTTTTCGATTCCGGCGGCCAGGGCATGCAGCAGGTGCAGGGCCTGGAAGACCGGCATCCGCCTGCCCGGCTGGCGGGCCAGAAAGTCGCTCAACAACTCCCCCTCCACGTACTCCGAGACCAGAAAACGGACGGGCAGATCTCGGTAGGTGATGGTTTCCTGGGTGTGGTACTGGATCAGGATGGGGCAGTGGCGGAGCTTGTGGAGTTTTCGGGCGTAGAACCTGGCCGCCCGGTTGGCCGGGTTGCGGTGCGGATACCAGAACTTGGCCGCCCGCTCGATCCCCGTGGAGCATTCCCGCAGCAAATACACTTCGCCTTCCCAGCCGGTGCCGATCTGGGCGACGATTTCATATTTGTCGGCCACGACCGTGCCGGGCTCGAAGGCAAAGCTCTTGATCCGGCGATTGTTGCCCGTCTTGCCCATGGTCTGTCCAGCCAAACGACCCCTCACGGATCATCCATCTGCGATCCCCACTCCCTTACTTTTACCAAATAGACCAACGCAAGGAAATCATACCCGGCGTGGGTGACGATGGGAACCAGAAGGTTGCGATCCGTGGCGATCCAAATCCACCCCAGGTACAGCCCGATCAAGCCGGCCAGCAGGGCATAGGTGGGGGTGATCATATGGACCAGTCCGAACAGCAGCGCAGCCAGGGCCAGTCCGACCCAGATCCCCTTCTCCCCGTCCACCCAATCGGCCACTGCCTGCTGGATCACGCCCCGAAACAACATCTCTTCGCCCAGCCCGGCCAGCGCGGAGATCACCGCCAGGTCCAGCAACCGGCACTCTCGAAACAACGGCACCAGCAGCTCGTCGACCACCCGCACAAGCTTGGCAAACGGTCCGACGGGACGCTTCAGACACAGCCACAGCAGGGCCGCTGGCGGCAGTGCCGCGGCGGCGCCCCATGCGGCGCCCCATGCGGCGTCGGGCGGCGTGCGGGGAAACGACTCCAGCGGGTCCAGGCCCACCAACCATCCCAGGCCCACGGCCACCACGGCCAGCCCCCCCTCGAAGACGGCGGCCAGCAGGGTGAAATTCCTCGGTTGCGGCAAGTCCTTGTCATCCATCACGTCGGTGCACCTGAAAAATCGCCACAATAGCCGGGGGGCAACGCCCCGCGGGCTCGCCCGGCGGGTGTTCACCGCCGGCTATTGCAACACCTCGACTTGCGAAAACGCCTGCCCCGGCCGGCCATCTGGCGGCGTATGCCCAGTATACGTGAATCGCTCCGTTCTCCACCACCAAGCTTCCCCCAGCCGAACCGCCAACCGGCGTGGGTGCCGGCGGCAGGTATTCCAGGCGGCAGAGTCGGTATTGCGGCGGTCCCCGGGCTCGGATACAGTGTGGCCCCGAGAGAAAGTCGGGCAATTGGCCAACGAAGCAACAGACGTCATGAAACTCCGAGACCTCGTCAGTCTCCGCCGCTACCGGCGCTGCCGCCGGCTCTTTCGCTCGCCGCTGAAGGCCCACCTCCACATCGCGGCGGCCAGACGACGGCCGCTCAGCCTCGAACTGCTCCGGGGAGGGTCGCTCAGCGTGGAGGACGCGAGGGGCTGCCGCGGGATGTTCAACTGGATCCTGGAGGGGCCCACCGACCCGCTCCCGATCACGGTCGAGAACGGGCTGGTGGGATTCAACCACCAGGGATCGAGGATCGCACTCCGCCCAAACACCGAGGACTTTTTTGTCCTCAAAGAGATCTTCCTGGAGGACATCTACGGCCTCAACGCGATCGAGGAGCCCTTGGGCACCGTCATCGACCTCGGTGCCAACGCCGGTCTTTTTGCCGTGCGCGTCGCACCGCTGGCCGCACGGGTGATTTGCGTCGAACCCGTGGGAGCCAACCTGGAGATTGCCAGGCAAAACGTCACCCGGATCGGGGCCCACGACAAGGTAACCCTCTGCAAGTGTGCCGTAACCGGCGAGTCGGGAAAGACCGCCCGGATCTTCCTCAGCGCCGGCAATACCGGCGGGCACTCGGTCCGCCAAGAACACGCCGCCCGGTGGAAAGCCGCCGGCTACGAGGACGTGCCGACCCTGACTCTGGCGGATCTCTTCGCCCGCCACCAGGTCCGGCGCTGCTCCTTGCTCAAGTGCGACGTGGAGGGGTCGGAGTTTGAGATCTTTCAGAGCACGCCGCCAGAAATCCTGGCCAGGATCGACCGGATTGCCCTGGAAGTGCACCTGACCTCCGCCGACTGGAACCTGGAGCAACTCGGCCGGTTGCGCGAGAAGCTCGAATCGGCGGGTTTCCGGGTGGAGCACGAGCCGGTTCGGGACCGTCGCCGAAGGCTCAAGCCCGCGTTGATGCTCTTTGCGGCTGGCCCCGACAAACCATCCGCGCGGCGCTCGGCCGCCTGATAACTGCGGTAGCCTGCCTGCTCTGTCCTTCCCAGCGGACCGCCTCCTCGACGCCCCGCATCCCCCACTTGGGCCGGCCGTCGGGGAATCCGCACTGGAGACGGTCGGGAATTGGCAGCAGCGGCGAAGTCTCCCTGCGATCTTGCCAATTCCGATAGTGTGCTACTTTGAGGAGAAGATTGGGGATGATTGGCACGAGAGTTGACAAGCGATAGGGTCAATCGCCATTGATGTGCACTGGCTTTCCGCCTGCAACCACAATGTCGCTGCGCTGGTAGACCTGGCAACCTGCAAGCCGCGTGGCTGGCCGTACAACGCCAAAAGTATGCGTGCGCCCGCCGCCGGTTGAGCCCGCCTTGCTCTTCTCGTACTTCCAGTCATGCTGATTGAGATAGACGACGTCAGTCCGCCATACTATGACTGGCTTACGAGCCTCGATCTGCATGGTTGCATCAACGAGGTAACGCCAGATTATGTACCATCCCTGGTGATCATAGTGCGACTGAACCGCCCACGGCCGAATGCTGGCTTTGGATTCCAGGCAGTATTTTGGCGATGCCCTTTGGCCTTTGCCTCGGTGCCTCAGGTCGGGAAAGCGGGTTTGAGCTATGTCGCTGTGGCGGATCTTTTCATAGACGCTGTGCTGGTCGAGCGCTCTCGTGCCGAAAATGCCCACGACCCCGCTGAAGATATTCTTTTGTTGAACATAGAGTTCGATCAGATCAACAAGCTCGCGTTCGATGTAGTCGATTGATTTTCTTATGGCGCTGATCGTGAGCCCCGGCGGTAGTTTAATGGCTTCGTCGAAGTCCTGTAGACGCGCCATTCGACCCGACCTCCGACACTTCAAGGGCCGCCAGTTTGGGGATCGCTCCGATGGCCATAGTAAAGTATTCTGGGTCGATTTCAATCCCCGTGCTCTTCAGCCCCATCGCTCTTGCGGCTGCAACGGTTGACCCCGCCCCCATAAACGGGTCCACAATCACACCTTTCCCAAGGGGCAGCGATGCCCTGACCAATTGGCGCATGAATTCCTGGGGCTTCAGCGACGGATGGGGCGCAATGGAATGTTCCTTCTTCCGCGTCGGAAGCGACGGAATGAGATCCCGGAACGGCTCGTGCTCGGAAATGCGGCGCAGGCCGCCGGTCCACCACTTCCGAAGGTTGTCTTGCACCCGCCCTTGGCACGGCTTTCTGAAAAGCCCCCATGGCTCCCAGCAAGACTTCGGCATCACGGATACTTCCCGAAACTCGTCGTGAGCATTCTTTGGCCTGTCGCCTCCACGCAGACGATGCACAATTCGGATAATCTCTCCCCGGGGCTCAAACCCGGCCGCGATCAATGGCTCATAGACCAAATACGACACCAGCGGGTTCGTGGCCACGAAAACGTGAGCCCCCGGCACTAGTGCTGGGTAGACAACCTCCGCGAACGCTTGAAAGAACGCCCTAAGGCGCTCTTTGTCGTGATCACTGAGAACAGTAAACCGAGGAAGCGGGCGCCGTTTTGCCCCATCAAACGAAGGGGGAATACGCCAAACACCACCCCGCCCCGCCTTCATCTTGGCTAGTTCCGTAGGCTGATACTCCAGAAGCCCGTAGGGCGGGTCGGTGACTATGGCGTGAATGGAGTTGCGACGCCGACGACCAAGCCACTGGAAAGCATCCGCATGGTGAAGCGAGTATAGTTTTTCTTCGACTCGCGTTGTCGAGAGGGAGGCCACTGTGCTAATCCTCGCACTAATCCAGATTGGTCACCAAGTCTTCGAGACTCCAAAGTGTCGGGTTGCGCATCATGCGATCCAGAGATTCTTCGCGTCCAGTCCAGCAGGCATGATAGTGTCTCGGTGAACTTTTGTCAACCTCTCGGTGGGCAGATATTTCTTCTGCTACAGTCAATTGGTATACCACGACCACCGAAGGACCCCCAATTTCGGCATGGTTCAAACAAGGTAACACTTCTCCGATCGCCTATGGCCGGCAGTGCCAACGTAACCTGTTTTATCGCAACTAGTTAGCGCAACGCGCATCGGCTTTGGCGGTTGCCAAAGTGTTACCCTCTACCTCAGAAGAGTGAACCATGTCCCAATTTCAACTTAGGAGACCACCGCGATTTCCGTTCCTTGACGATTGCACTCCCCACTGATAAGCTTATCCGTTTTGAGTGTGCTGGTTAGGCCGCGCCAAAGAGCACGTGGCTTGGGTTTTTCGGGGCCCATGGGGGCGGCTTGTCGGATACTTCTGCTTGATTTCAGGTCCTGAAGGATACCAACCATGGCAAAATACGTATACAGCTTTGGTCCCCAGGGGACCGACGGCGACGCCAGTCTGCGGAACCTGCTGGGGGGCAAGGGGGCCAACCTGGCCGAGATGGCTCGCCTGGGACTGCCCGTCCCCGCCGGCTTTACGATCACCACCGAATTCTGCACAGTCTATTTCAACCAGGGCGGCATCTTCCCCGACTCGCTGAAGGCCGAAGTCGCCCAGGCCCTGAAGCAGACGGAGGAGGCCATGGGCATGAAGTACGGCGACGCCGACAACCCGCTGTTGCTCTCCAGCCGCAGCGGCGCTCGCCAGTCGATGCCCGGCATGATGGAAACCGTGCTCAACGTGGGGCTGTGCAGCAAGACGATCCCCGGTTTGATCGAGAAGTCGGGCAACGAGCGGTTCGTCTATGACGCCTACCGCCGGCTGATCACCATGTACTCCGACGTGGTGATGGAAAAGGCCGAGGACGTCGAGCCGGAAGAAGGCCAGGGGGTCCGCCTCCAGCTCGAAAAGATCATGCACGAGATGAAGCAGGCCAAAGGCTACAGCTCGGACACCGAGCTGACGGCCGAGGACCTTAAACAGCTCTGCCAGGCCTACAAGGCGAAGGTCAAGGAGGTCCTCGGCCGCGAGTTTCCCGACGACGCCCAGCAGCAGCTTTGGGGCTCGATCGGGGCCGTGTTCAAGAGCTGGAACGGGCGCCGGGCCGTGGCCTTTCGGCAGATCGAGGGCATTCCGGGTGATTGGGGCACGGCCTGCAACGTGCAGAGCATGGTCTTCGGCAACATGGGAAGCAGTTCGGCAACCGGCGTGGCCTTCACCCGAAACCCTGCCACCGGCGAAGACAAGTTCTACGGCGAGTGGCTCGTCGACGCCCAGGGCGAAGACGTGGTGGCCGGGATCCGCACGCCCAATCCCCTGAACGAGGAGACCAAGAGCGAGCAGAACGAGCACCTCGCCTCGCTGGAGGCCGACAGGCCCCAACTCTACGGGGAACTCTCCACGATCCGCGACACCCTGGAGAAACACTACACCGACATGCAGGACATCGAGTTTACCATCCAGGAGGGCAAGCTCTACATGCTCCAGTGCCGCTCGGGAAAACGGACCGGAACCGCCGCCCTGAACATGGCCATGGACATGCTCGAAGAGGGGCTCATCGACGAACAGACCGCGGTGATGCGGGTGGCCCCGGAACAACTCGACGAGCTGCTCCATCCGATCGTCGATCCGGAGGCCGAGAAAGACGCCCGCCCGGTGGTCCGCGGCCTGCCGGCCGGACCGGGCGGGGCCTGCGGACGGATCGTCTTCACCTCGGCCGACGCCGTGGCCCAGGCAAAGGCCGGCAAGACCGTGATCCTGGTCCGTGAAGAGACCAACCCCGAGGACGTCGAAGGCATGCGGGCAGCCGTGGGCATCCTCACCGCCCGCGGCGGCATGACCAGCCACGCCGCACTGGTCGCCCGCGGTTGGGGTAAGTGTTGCATCGTCGGCGCCGGCGGCCTGAAGATCGACCTGGCCGCCAAGACGATGAGCACCGTCGGAGATACTTTCAAGGAGGGCGACCTGATCACCCTCAACGGCACCGAGGGGCTGGTCTACGGCGGCGAGATCCGCATGATCGACGCCACCGAGAACCCGCGGTTTGCGGGATTCATGAAGCTGGTCGACCGTCAGCGGACCCTCGGCGTGCGGACCAATGCCGATACGCCCGAGGACGCCCGGGTCGCCCGCGAGTTCGGCGCCGAGGGCATCGGGCTGTTCCGCACCGAGCACATGTTCTACGGGGCCGGTTCCGACCAGCCGCTGTTCTTGCTGCGGAAGACGATCCTCAGCAACACCGAGGAAGAACGCCGGGCTGCGCTGGACGAGCTGTTCGTCTTTGTCAAGCGCGATATCAAGGCCACGCTCAAGGCCATGGACACCCTCCCGGTGACCATCCGACTGCTCGACCCGCCCCTGCACGAGTTCGTCCCCCAAAGCCAGGCCGCCCAGGCCGAACTGGCCAAGGCCCTGGGCATCGACGCCGAGACGGTCCAACAGCGGGGCGAGGCCCTGCACGAGAGCAATCCCATGATGGGCCACCGCGGCGTGCGACTGGGAGTGACCTATCCGGAGATTACCGAGATGCAGGTTCGGGCGATCTTCGAGGCCGCCGCCGAACTGAAAAAGGAAGGCAATCACCCCCAGCCCGAGATCATGGTCCCGGTCACCTGCGACGTCGCCGAACTCGACGTCACCAAGACCATCGTGGATCGGGTCCACGCGGAGGTCCGGCAGAAGTTGGGCCTGGCGGTCGAGTACCTCTACGGCACGATGATCGAGATTCCGCGGGCCTGCCTGCTGGCCGATCGGATGGCCCGCACCGCCGAGTTCTTCTCCTTCGGCACCAACGATCTGACGCAGATGGGCTTCGGCTTCAGCCGGGACGACATCGGCGGGTTCCTGCCGGACTACGTGGAACAGAAGATCCTCGCCGCCGATCCGTTCCAGACGATCGACACCGACGGCATAGGCCAGTTGGTCGAAATGGCCGTCCAGAAGGGCCGCGGGACCCGGCCGGAGCTGAAGATCGGCATCTGCGGCGAGCAGGGCGGCGATCCGGCCAGTGTCGATTTCTGCTTCCAGACCGGGCTGAACTACGTCAGTTGCTCGCCTTACCGGATCCCCATCGCCCGGCTGGCCGCCGCCCAGGCCGCGGTCAAGGCCAAGGAATAGGCGAAGGCGGCTTGTGGCTCCTATTGGGCTCCCAGGCTCCGGCAATCCAAAGAGAATCGTTTAGCCCCGGCGGCCACGCTTGGGAGTGCACCCCGTGGCCGCGGCGGCTAAACGTACTTCACTTTGCGAAGATGCCGGTATTGCGCTTCGCCAGCGGAGGGCTGGGCCCTTGAGTGGGGACCGCCGTCGGCGTAGAATTACGTCAGCTTGCCGTCTCAGTTCCAGCCCGCGTTTCACAGGATCACCGGAGGGATCGCCATGAGAAGTTCTTGGCTTGCCACGGTCGTGATCTTACTGGTCTGGCGGGCGACCGTTGTGTCGGCCGCGCCGCCCGTGCCCGCCGCCCCGCTGCCGTCGCTGGATTCGGTGCGGTGGGTCGGTCCGGCGGCCAGCCTCGAAATGCTGCGGGGAAAGACCGTCGTGGCGTTGGTCTACGCCACGTGGTGTCCGAAGTGCAACGCCTGGTCGGGCGATTTCTTCGGGCAGTTGAGAGAGGCGATCAAGGACAAGCCGGTGGTGGTGCTGGCGATCAACGCCGACAAGAGCCCCGCGGGAGTGAGCCAGTACGTGGCCACCAGGGGTTTCTTTGCCCCCAACGTGCTGCACGGGTACGATCCCACCATAACGGCCCGGCTGGGTTTCCAGAGCAACCTCTACAACTACGTGCTGATCGGGCCCGATGGAGCACTGCTGAAGAAGGGAAGTGCAGGTTCTTTTTACAATTTGCCCGAGGGCAAGAAGTTTGCCTTGCCGACCGATCTGGCCAGAAGCAATACTCTCGGCCGGTTCAACGTGCTGACCGAGGAGATGTCTAAGGAAGTCAAGGAGCTGCTCTGGCCGATGGAGTTGGGAAACGTCTCCGAGGCGTCGCTGAAGAAGGCCCGGAACAAGCTCCCCGCGGAACAGAAGAAGGAACTCAACGCAGCCGTCTTTCGGTTCCTCGACGGGCAGTTGCAGCAGATGCGCGATCTTTCCAAAGGCGAAGTGCCCGATCAGTTCAGGGCATACGAAAAGGCAAGTGTCTTGGCAACCATGTTCAGAGCCACCAAGCAGAGCAAGGAGGCCAAGAAGCTGCTCGCCGAACTGAACCGCGACAAGCAGTTCAAGCGAGAGCTCGGCGCCAAGAAGTTCTACCAGAGGTCCCTCAGCCTGGCGGCCGCCAACCCCGCCCGCCGCACGGCCCTGTTGCGATCGGTCGCCAAGCGGTTCGATGGGACGTACTATGGACGGCAGGCCAAAGAGCAGATCGGGGAGTAGGGCAACAAATTCGAGAGTAGAACACGCACCTTCTTCAGCTCACGGCGTTGGCTGCGGTGCAGGCTGCGCTCTCCCTTCGTGCTGACGACCGTTGTGGCGGTCTGTTCTGCCTGGCCGGGTTACCGCTGCCAGGATGCACAGCGGGCGAGAACGGTGATCCGCGAAATGGGCGGCTGCGCCGCGATCTGAGGTTATTGGGACCGCCGTTGGGCTCAGGTAACCGGCATCAACCCGTCACAAACCGAAACCGACGACCAGATCTTGGCCCGGATCGCCGGCGAGTTCCTTACCCTGCGGGGGCAAGGCTGTGCGGCTGGTGACAATCGGTACACACCTTGCGGTCTGCGGGCGGCTTGGCCGCCGGTTTCCCTCCCGTCGGCCTCGAACACTGGTGGCACTCCCCACAGAGCCGGTCGACGTCCTTTCGGGCAAACACCTCGTCGGGCTTCACCTCGTTGTTTTCGTCCCTGACGTGGCCGTCACTGGGGCCGTGGCACTCGATGCACCCGACCTCTTCGGCCAAGTGGACGCTCCCTTTCAGTTCGTCTTCCACGTCGACGTGACAGGCGGCGCACCCGCCCAAAGGATTCTCCTCGACGGACTCCATCTCTCCGAGATCCATCTCACTGGGGCCTGTTTCCCCGGGATTGACGTCGTCCGGCGGGCCGTCCGCAACCGTTACCGGGCCGGCGGGCGTCACCGGGTTGGCGGCCGTTACGTTCGGCGTCTGGGAGGCGGCGCGGAGATCGGCCGCGTCCTTTCGGCAAGACCCACATCCCGCCAGAAGCGCAACGGCCACCACGCACAGACCTCGCCGTCCCGTCCACCCCGGGCGCTGAAGGGGACTATGCATGTCGCCAACCGTCCTCCAGCCACGAATACTCTCCTGCTGCCAGCCGGACACCCGCAACTCTCCTCAGCCGCTCTCGTCCGCTGGGCGAGATCTTCGTCCACGAGGCGCTGAAGTTCTCCTTGACCTGCGCCAGGCTGTGCACCCCGCAGGTGCAGATGTCTACCTGCTCGTTCTCAAGCACGAAGGCGATCATGTCGCGCGGCAGGCCCGCGTCGGCGCCTGCGAGGTCGCGGTTCTTCAACAGCGACCCCCGGGCAAAGGGCTTGATCGTGATCACGCCCATCCCGACCTTCTTGGCCGCCGGCATGATCCTCTCGGCGGCGCGATGCCGCACGTTGTAAGGCAGCGAGCAGATGTCGAAGTAGTGGCCGAACTTCTCGAAGGCCATCAGGAAGTAGTGAGGTGTAAAATGGCAGCCGAAGCCGGTGAAACGGATCTTGCCCTGCTGCTTGAGCTTCTGAAGCGCCTCGATCGAATACGACATGTCCCAGTAGCCGGTCAGCTTGGTGTCGTTCTCCGTATTGCAGAGCAGGCACAGATCGACGTGGTCGGTCTGCCACATCTTGAGGCGATCCTCGGTCCACTTGTAGACCTCCTGCTTGTCGGACTCGGCGCCTTTCATCTTATGGGAGACGCGGATGCTGACGATCGCCTCGTCCCGTTTCTTCAGCCGCCGAAGCGCCTCGCCGGGGATCAGCGATTCTTCGTGCGCGGTGCAGGAATCGAAGAAGTTGACCCCCATGTCCAGGCCCGTGCGGATCATCTCGACCGCTTCGTCGATGGTGACCTTCCGGCGGCCACCCTTGCCGTCGGGGACCTGTTTGTAGGCCCAACTGTGTCCGCCGAATCCCACTTCGGAGACCCGCAGGCCGGTCTTGCCCAGCGTGCGATACTTGACCTTGCCCGCTGGCGGCTCGGTGGCGGCCGCGTCCGCATTGCTCAACAGCGGGGCAGCCGTCCCGGCCGCCACGGCGCCCTCTCCGAGCTGCTTCAGAAAGCCTCTGCGGGTCGAGCCCGCCTCGGATTCCCGGCGTGAAACGCGCTCAGCCATTTGCCCATCCTCCTGTCATGTGGGTGTTCGCGACGGGCCCATCTTCCCTCTTACCTACGGAAAGTCTACCAATCCTCGGCACTCCCCGCCAGAAGAGGCCTCCGGGCACCCGGGCAACGCAGGTGATCCGTTGCGAAGCTCCGACGACGGGTGCCCCCTATCACAGAGGGGAGCTTGACATACTGATGTATCGGCCGTATCCTTTGATGTATGAGAACCACCATTCGCCTAAACGACCAGTTGCTCGCCGAGGCCAAGCAACTGGCTGCGCAAACCGGCCGGACCTTGACCGCGGTGATCGAAGACGCGCTCCGCGAGGTCCTCGCCCGACGCAAGCAGACGCCCAAGACCGAGCTGGTCCGGCTTCTCAGGCACGGCAGCGGCGGGCTGCGGCCGGGCGTAGACTTGGACGACAACGCTGCACTTCGCGACCTGATGGACGGGTACGATGCTGCTGATTGACGTCAACGTGCTGGTCTACGCTTGCCGTCAGGACGTGCCCGATCACGATCGTTACGCCGCATGGCTCGAGGAGTTGATCCACGGTGATGAATCCTACGGAATAGCCGACTTCGTGCTGAGCGGCGTCTTGAGGATCGTAACCCATCCGACAATCTTCGCCGTGCCGTCGTCTCTGGCCGAGGCACTGGACTTCGCCGAGCAAGTCCGCGGCCGCCCCCAATGCGTGAGCATCTCGCCGGGACCTCGCCATTGGGAGATCTTCACTCGTCTATGCCGTACGGCCCGCGTGTGGGGTAATCTCGTGCCGGACGCGTATCTGGCCGCGCTGGCCATCGAGTCCGGAAGCCAGTGGATTACCACCGATCGCGGTTTCGCACGATTTCCCGGCCTCCGCTGGCGGCACCCTTTTTCCTGAGCCCTTAGCCCGCCGGCCCCGTCATCATCCGCAGCCCCTTCGGCAGCGCCTCGCCGAAGATCAGACCCTGTTCCTCGTGGTCCAACTGTCCGCCCTGGCGGACCAGCTCGACGAAGTGGGAGGGGGCCTCGTGCAATCGCAGCCAGTCGAGCACCTTGCCGCGAAGCTTCTCCGGCAGCTCGCGATAGCGGTCGTCGGTACGCCGGGCCATCTGCATTGCGGCCAAACGCGCCATGGGATCGTCGGCGCAGAGTCGCATCAGCCTGGCCAGCCAATCGGAAACCACCTCCACCGGCACCACCGTGTTCAGCGGGCCGTAGACGGGTACCCGCGCCCCGATCCGCCCCATCGCCCAGGTGATCGCCGGGCGGACCGGCTCCATCTTCCGCTTCGGCAGCAACTCCAGCAGGATCTTGCCCAGCTCGATCTTGGCGGCCACCCCCAGCAGCTCCAGCGAGCCGAGCAGCCGCCATACCTCGGCCGTCTCGTGGGCAGAGAACGCAAAATCGCCGCCCCGCCGCTTGCCGCCGGTCAATTGCCGATGCAATCCCCGCACGGGACCCAGCAGCGGTTGGGCCACCGCCTGCTGCTGTCCGGCCGCCAGCCCGCCGCCGATCCGCCGCCAGAGGATCCAGCCCTCCACGCGACACATCGGCCCCGCATGGACCAGCTTGCCTTGCAGCGTGCTCCACGTCTGCGCCACCCGCCAGTCGTCCACGGCCAGCCCGTAGCCGGGCCGGAGCGAGAAACCCAACAGGTTCAGCCACCGTGCCTCGTGCACCTGGCTGCGCCGCCGGCCGGGTTCCAGCTCCGTCAGCACCTCCCAGATCCGCCGCAGCAGCGAGGCCGGCCACCTCTCGCGGCTGGTGCCGATCGCCCGGGCGAGCCCTTTGACCAGGCCCGCCGGCTTGTCCTTCCCCTCCGGGCCGAAGGTCCCGCCGATCAGCGCCGCACACTCCTGCCAGATCGCCTCGTCGACGAACCCCTCCGATTCGGCCCTCGACTGGTGGGCCGCCAGGTCCGTCTGCGTCGCCGAACGGACGTCGAATTGCAGCCGCCAACTCCGCCGCCCGCCAGGCTCGCCGCACCACAGGTCCAGCGTGCCGATCTCCGTCAGCCGCGCGTGCAGGTTGACCGACACCGTACCCCGCTCGCTCTTCCTGCGGGTCCGCAACACGGTCCGAATCGGCGGCAGCGGCGTCATCTGCTGCGGATCAATCGCCACCAACTCACCCGGCCTGTCCGTCAGCCGGGTGCTGGAGACGTACAAGGGAAACTCGACCGGCTCGCAGACCAGCAGATCGAACTTCCGCTGGGCAAGCTCGACGTCCTGCCCGGGCTCCACCCCGGCCGGCACCAGGCATACCGCCAAGCTCCCTCTCCCTGTGGGAGAGGGCTGGGGTGAGGGCAAATCGGTCCCGGAGCCGGCTTCGACGGCGCGCTGCTGGCTTTCCACGCCGATGTAATACGTCCGCGCCAGCCCGGCCGCGATCCGCACCCCTTCGCCGCGGCGGACCATG
This sequence comes from uncultured Planctomycetaceae bacterium, assembly GCA_964618095.1. Lineage (GTDB taxonomy): Bacteria > Planctomycetota > Planctomycetia > Pirellulales > Thermoguttaceae > CAZUAM01. Next base: position 23,840 of record CAZUAM010000003.1, read on the forward strand.
CCGTAGTAGGCCGCACCCCGGGCAACCGCCAGGTCCAGCCGCTCGTTGTCCAGCACCAACGGCTCCCATCCCCGTCTCCCTTTGGGAGACGGCTGGGGTGAGGGCGGTCGGGGTGAGGGCGAATCATCGATAGGCTCACGCTCCTCACAAAACCAACCCCGCAACACCTCCAGCAGCCGCTCCCGCAGCGCCGGCGAGGCAAACAGCCCGCCGTTGAACAACACGATGTCGGGCCGGGCCGGATCGTGGTCGCCGGAAAGCTCCGCATCCTCCATGGCCACGTGGCGATGGGCCGTCAGGAACGCCGCCAGCGACCGCGTGATCGCCGGATCGGGCGCGTACGGCAAGCCAAACTCCTGAAAACCCGACTGCCGCCCCGTCGGCTTCTCCTCCAGCCGAGTGCGCGGGAAGAAACCCTCCACCAAGACTTGCCGCACCTCGTCGCGGGTAACTTCGATCTGCCGGCCGCCGCCGATCAGTCGGGCACCGGAGCCGGGCAGATTGATCGTCAGCCGCTCCGGTGCCTTCTCGCCCAGCAGCGTCTCCTTCACCTGCCGGCAACTCCGCACCAGCACGGCCCACTCCCGCGGCTCCAACCTGCCCCCTCTCCCTCCGGGAGAGGGCTGGGGTGAGGGGGACTCGCGTGAGGTACTATCACGACCTGCCAGCCGCCGTTCAATGTGATGTGCCAGGGCCAGGTCCAGGTTGTCGCCGCCGAGGATCAAGTGATCGCCGACGGCCACGCGATGAAACTGCACCTTGGCGCCTTTGCCGCGGCGGACACGGATCAAGGTGAAATCGGACGTCCCCCCGCCGATGTCGCAGACCAGGATTTTCTGGCCCGGCCGCACCTGCTGCTCCCAGTCGTCGGCATGGGCGTAGAGCCAGGCGTAAAAGGCCGCCTGGGGCTCCTCGATCAGCACCACCCGCTCGAGCCCCGCCCGGGCGGCCGCCTTGACGGTCAGCTCCCGGGCGATCTCGTCGAACGACGCCGGCAGCGTCAGCACCACGTCCTGCTCGGCCAGGGGATGCTCGGGGAACCGGGCGTCCCAGGCGTCGGCCATGTGCCTGAGATACCGCCCACTGGCCTCCACCGGCGAGAGCCGCTCCACGTCCGGCGCCCCGTGCCAGGGCAAGAGCTCGGCGGTGCGATCCACGCCCGAGTGACACAGCCACGACTTCGCCGACGAGATCAACCGACCCGGCACCACCGCCCCCTGATCCCGCGCAAAGAACCCCACCACCCCCTCCGCCTCGCTCCCCCGGCGCGTCGCTCTTCTCTCTTCTCTCTTCCCTCTTCGTCCCTGGGCCTTCTCCCACGGCAACCTGAGAGCCCCGGTCCCAAACTCCCCCACAGCCGGCTGATACAGAAACGACGGCACCGTCTCCCGGGCCTCGACCTCCCCCGGCGCCACAAGCTGCGGCACCGCAAAGGTGCGCACCCGCCACGGCTTCTCCGCCGTATCCACGTAGGTAACGGCCGAGTTGGTCGTTCCCAGATCAATCCCGACGACGTAGCGGGGCGCAATATCAGTTCCCGAGCGATCAAGGTTCATCTTGCTTCGTGGTGCGTGCGAAATACACGGGAGAGCGGGGCAACCGGCGGCAATTCAAACGGTGGGTTTCACACATTCTGCAAGACGCAGAGAGTTCCGCCACGACGGCGGTCAGGCGGGCGGCCGTGAGCCGTCGGATTGGGGGATTGGTTTAACGCAACAATCCCGGAAACTTGGCGCAGGTGCATTCAGCGCACATGTATTTGCCGCCCTGCATCGAAAATCCCCCCTCGCTGAGGACAATCACCGCGCCGCACTTGGCACATTTGGTCGGTTCATAGTCTGGAGGGTCGGGCAGTTTCTCGAAATTGTATTCGTTGGTGCCGTACTCGACGTACATCTCCAGCTCGTGCTTAAAATCTTCTCTGCATTGGGGACATTCTTTCCAGTCTCCGGAATGTCCCTCGGCATGGTGATAACCGCAGAGGGTGTAGCGTCGATGATTCCTGTAACAACTGTTTCTGTCATACGAGAACAGCACGTACTGGTCTTCATCGTCGCAAATCCACTGACCGCAGCATTCGGTCTGCGTCAGATTCGCAGTCTTCCCGCACAGGCCACAGCGGGGCCCGCTGGGGGACTTCCTCCGCCGCGCGGCGGCACTCTTGCGTGTTTTTTTGTTCTTTCTCTTTTGGGTCATGTTTTCTCCCTCCTTGCAGAACGGGGGAACTGGGCATCCTGAAAGCGGCTGTGCCGGCCGACCTCGTGGCGACGTGCGCGCGGTGGACTGTTGGTCGGTGTAGCCGGTGCAACGTTGGCGGTATGTCCTATTTCTTCTTCGAACGCCGGCGCTGCTTGATGATGCCCCGGCCTTCGAGCGTATCCAAAACCTCCATCAGGCGGCGTTTACGACTGTTTTGTTCGCGGATGGAAGCAATCAACTCAGCCCACTCCTTGTTGCGGCCGAGTTTCTTAAGCAATGCGCGAACCTTGCGCAGGTGAGGTGCGGCAGCTTGATAAGACGAGGGTGTGGTTTGGGCAATCAAGTCCGCGGCAAGCTGGCGATGAATGGCCAGGGCCCGTTCCGGGTGCGTTGCTTCGACGGCCTCTGCGACCGACGCCGGGTGAACACTCTGGTAACCCCAAAGCGACCGCGAACGCCGACCCCGGCTCTCAAGCCGATCGTACCACTTTATTACCTCTTCTGGCCGCTTCTCCTTGATGGCCAACTGGCAGAGTACCTCGAGGTGCTTCTCGGGCCGGCCAGACCGCAATTGCGCTGCCCGTCCGGATGGTGACTCCGTCGACTCCGCCAAGACGGGCAGCGGCCACTCTCGCTTGGCCTTCGCGCCGGGTTTCTTGCCTTGGCGTGCGTCCTTGACCGCTGCCGGAAGCACCCCGGTTTCCAGAAACCGCAAGGCGGCGGCACGCGCCTGGTCGGCACATTTGGCCTTCTGAGCCGCCTTCAAGAGTTCTTCCAGACTGCCCACGCTCGGATGCTCGAAGAAAGAGTTCGCATAGTGGGCGGCCACCTGTGGCCAGTCTTTCCGTTTGGCGGCTATCTCGCGCAGCAGCGTGCGCAGATTGCTGGCGATGCCGGGCCACCGTGGCTGCGTCTTTTCGATTCCCTCGTTTGCCCAGCGAACCGCGTCATCCAGCCGCTTCTCCTCAATCAGCCGTCTGGCCAACCGTTCGTAGCTGCCGGTAATCGGCGCCTCCGACTCGCACAGCGACGTCGCTTCGTGGCTTCGACCGGCCGAATCCAGCGCCTCGATCAGGCAGTCGGTAAGACCGTCGCGTCGGTACTTGCCGTGGAAGTCGGAACCCGTCTGCGGCTTCGAGATCGACGCCAGACGTTTTGCCAACACGTTCGCCACGGCCGACCAGTCCTTCTTCGCCCAGCGGCGGTTGAGGACCTTTTCCGCACCGTGGCAGAGGTCGTAGTCGTCTTCCAGGCTGGCATCAATGGCATAAAGGATTTTCTGCGGGTTCGGCAAAGTGGATCGCGGTACGGCTTTGAAGACGATTTCCAGGCAGGCGCAAATGGCCGTTGCGGTCTCCCCTTCATCATGTGACTCCTCCACCTGGCTGCTGCCGCGCTGGCGCAGCTCTCGGCCCAGTTCCAGCAGCGCGTCCGCCTGTCCATTCTCCAGGAGGTTCTCGAAGCGTCGCTCAAGTGCACTATAATCCGGCAAATGGCCTTCGTCGTTCCAGTGATTGCACCAAGCCGGCTCGCTTGTCAACTCGTCGATTTCCTCCCGCGCCCGTTGGACCAACGCGTCGGTATCGCCTGTGCCCAGCGCGCGCTGTTCATGCAGGACTTCCGCGACCTCGGGATAACGCTCGGCCATTTCCAACAACATCTCGACAAGTTGGTCGGCGGACTTGGACCGGAGGAAGTCACCTAGCGACCCTTCGGCGTCGAACTCGGTTTCGTCGATCTCGGACCCCAGTTCCCGTCGGATGAGCTTCCAGCGAGGGTCCGTATCCGATGCCACCGGTACCGTGCCGCCTTGGGCCATTACTTCCAGATACTCGGCTACAACGGCCACCGCATGTTTGCAGCCATCGTAGCCCACCGGGCAGGTGCACTGGGAATAAAGGCGATCGGACCGCTTCCGTTTCGGGACTAGCTCGACCTGGGTGGCGTACCGCTCGGTGCCGTACACCCAGGCCAGCAGCTTCCCCTCCCCGGATATCACCAACTCGTCAACGCGGCCCGCCCGCCGGTAGCTGCGTCCCCGGTCAACACTTCGCGGGCCGGCCCACTCCTCCAGGTCGTCCCAGGTGAGCTTAAGCCACGTGCTGACAGGGGATGCTACGGCCCCGGCACTTCCCTTCTTGCTCGTCTGAGCCATGCTTGAATCCTCTCCTGTTCAGATCTGTAGCTATCGAGTGGCCAATCCTATCGCGATCTGTCCGTTCCCGTCAAGCCATCGCACATGCGTCAGGGTCCAAGCGTGCGTGCCACGGGTGCGCCGGATGTCAAGCGAGAGCCGTTGGCCGGTGCGTTTCGCACGCGCGACAGACTGCATCTTCATCCCTCCTTCGCGCCCTCCCTCACGCTGAACTCCAGCTTCCAGCGCTGGTCGGTGGCGGTGCTCACACACCAGAGCTCGAACATGCCCAGCTCGGTGATTTTGGCGTGAAAACGGACCGGCACATAGGGCTCGTCGATCGACTCGTCGCGTGTGAGTTCGGTTTCCAGGGGGTCGGTTTCGGTGAGTTCGTCGTCGGTCCAGGTCCTGAGCACGTCGCCGGGACGGTCGTCGCGGCGGGTTGAAGAGTTGAAGAAGCGGAACTGGGCCGGCTCGCCCACGACCAGGCCGATCTCCTCGCCGGGGACGTCCGTCTTGGTGCCCTCCTCCATGCCGATCTGCACCACGCACAACGCCCGCAGCGGCCGCTCCGCGCCGGGGACCGCCAGGCCGGCCGTTTCGATGCCCACGTAGTACGCCCGGGCGGTCCCGCCGCGGATCCGCACGCCGCCGCGCTGTTTGGCCCAGCCGTAGTAGGCGGCGCCCCGGGCGGCGGCGTGGTCCAGGTCGTGCTCCCCGGCCAACTCCCGCGGGCCCGACTCCTCGCCGAACCACTCCCGCAGCACCTCCAACAGCCGCGTCCGCAGCAGATCCGCCTTGAACACCCCGCCGCCGAACAGCACGTGGGTCGGCCGAACGGGCTCGTCGCCCTCGGTGCCGTGCGCCTGGAGGAAGGCCGCCAGGTGGCGCGTGACGGCCGTGTCCGACTCGAACGGCAGGCCGATCTCCCGGAAGCCCGAGACCCGCCGCCGGGCCGGACGATCCGCCAGCGCACAACGTGGAAAGAACCCCTCGACCAGCAGCCGGCTCAGTTCCGAGCGGTCCACCTCGACCGAGACCGTGGAGCCGATCAGTCTGGTGCCCCGTCCCAGCACCGAGATCGGGTAGGTCTGGCGTTCTTGTTCCCCCGGTTGCAGGAGGGCCTCCTTGGCGGTTCGGCAGGAGTGCCACAGGGCGACCGACTGCCACGGGTCGAGCCGGGTTCCCTTTTCGGCCAAGCGGCCGGCCACGTGGTGGGCCAACGCCAGGTCCATGTTGTCGCCGCCCACCAGCAGATGGTTGCCCACGGCAATCCGCGTAACGGCCAACTCGCCGTCCTCTTCCGCGACCCCGCAGAGCGTCAGGTCGGTCGTCCCGCCGCCGACGTCGCAGACCAGCAGCCTGTCGCCGACCGCCAGCAGCCGCCGCCACCGCTCGCCGGTGGCCGCCAGCCACGAATAGACCGCCGCCTGCGGCTCTTCCAACAGCACCAGGCCGTCGGGCAGCCCGGCCGCCAACGCGGCCTCGCGGGTCAGCTCCCGGGCGCTGGCGTCGAACGAGGCCGGCACCGTGAGCACCACGTACTGCTCGGCGGCCGGCGCGCGGGGGAACGCCGCCTCCCAGGCCGCGACCAGGTGTTCCAAATAGCGGCGCGAGGCCTCCACCGGTGAGATCTTCGACACCTCCCGCGGGGCGTTCCACGGCAGGATCGGCCGATGGCGATCGACCCGGCTGTGGCACAGCCACGACTTGGCGGCCGAGACGGTCCGGTCGGGCACTTCGGCCCCCTGTCGCCGGGCGAGTTGGCCGACGGCCGACTCGCAGCCCGCCTGCCACGGCAGATCGTACGCTCCCCCGCCCACCTCGTGCGCGGCGGCCAGGTAGACGAACGACGGCAGCGCGGTCCGCGACTCGACCGTGCCCGCAGCCACCAGTTGCGGAATCGGCAGCAGCTCGATCCGCGGCCGGTCTTCCTCCAGCCGTGCGTAGGCCAGCACGCTGTTGGTCGTGCCCAGGTCGATGCCCAGGATGTACTTTGCGGTCATTTTAGCCGCCGGTGACTGCTGACGTTATCTGCGGTTGCCCCATCCAATTCACAAAGCCGCGACCGGTGGTCGCGCCAAACAACCGCGACCGGTGGTCGCGCCAAACAACCGCCACCGGTGGTCGCGCCAAACGACCGACAAGAGCGGCTGCCGCTACTCCAATTCCACCTCGACCGCCGCCACCACCCGGGCGGCAGCCGCCGTGCCCGACCAAGTGGGCAATTCGCAGACCGTCGCTTCCCAGCCGTGGTGTACCATGTGGCCCCGAAACGGCGGCTCGCCGGTGACGTTGCCCAGCAACCGATACCGCCCGGTGTCGAAGCCGGCAGCCACCTCCACTTCGGCGCCCTCTTCGTTGGCCAAGACCGGCCGCAGGGCGAAGAGCCGCTCCAACACCGCTACACAGTCGCGATGGACCTCCCGGGCGACAGAGCCAATCTGGGCGTCGCTGTAACCCTCCAGCGGCTCCTTGAGGAAATCGACCAGCCGGGCCTCCCGCTGGAGGGTGGCCAGCAGCGTCAGGGCGTCGCTGCGGGGCGGCGGCCGCGCTGCGGGCGGCCCTTCCCGTCGCGTTGTGGATACCGTCCCTCCCACCGCGCCAGCGGCGCCCTCCGCCCCGCCCAGAATCTGGTCTACCCGGCGTGCCACACCGGCGACGAACAGAATGCGAAAAAAGACACGTATGGCAAGCAGAATTCGTCGCATGTTACAGCCTCTTGCCTGGATTCCAGTAGCCCACACTTCAGAAGGCTCCGGCTGCGAGGCGCCGGCGGCCGGTTTTCGCCGCGGATCGAAGCGGCGGAACCTGGTATAGAATCAGAAACGCGGGCAAAACGCAATACGAGGACGCTTGCCCCCCGGCAGGGTAGATTGATGGTCGGCGCCGCCGGTGTCGTACAGGTGGTCGGCATCCTCGGCGGCTCCGCCGGCACCACCTACGACGCCTTCCATATGCTCTGGGAGGCCAAAAAACACGGCGCGCGGGCGGCGCTCTATGACCGGAAGATCAACAATTCCGAGCACCAGCTTACGTCCGCGAAGTACCTTCGGGCGGTTGCCGACGACCAGATCGGCCCCGAAAAGGCCGTGCGTGCCTATCACGCGGACCTGAAGGGCTTGGGCATTCAACCGGACCGCTCGCTGCCAGAGGATCTCCAGCGTACGGCGGCCGCGGCAAGCTACGGCGGCTCCGGTTCCCGTCCTCAAAACACGTTCCGCCCGGCGCGGCCGTCCAGCCGGCCGGCCGAGGAGCCCGACTTCAGCAAGATGACTCCCGCAGAGAAGGCCAAGTGGAGTATTGAGAAATGGAGACAGATCCTGGGTTGACCGCGGCGGGATTTACGGGTCCACGTCCACGAGGCGTAACCCGCACGTTGCCCGTCCATCGGGGGGCGCCGCAATCGTCCGGAAGTGCCCAAAGCAGATCCCGCCCAACTGGCTCAATCATCAATCATCTTGCCATTTGGCAGCGGGCAAAGTAGGATAAAGCTCTGCGATCCCCGATAGCTCAGTTGGTAGAGCAAGCGGCTGTTAACCGCTTTGTCCGAGGTTCGAGCCCTCGTCGGGGAGCTTTTTGGTTTCTCGCGAAATAAGCCGACCCGCGGGTTAACCCGCGCAGCCGAGAGCGAGAGTCCTCGGCTGTTTGCGTATATCCCAAGGCCTCAAAGGGGTTTACGAAGCGGTCGTGTTTGTCGAAACGCTCTCGGGTTTCTTGGTGAGAGCGCCGGGTCGAGAGGGTTGGTTTCGTAAGCCCGAAAAACGAGGCCCGAACTCTCGCGCTCTGCGTTTAACAGATCCAATTGGGTTAACAACCCGGTTGGGTTCGGACCCCGAACGGAACCTGCCAAGAGCCACGAGCCATGGCTGCAAAGCCGGAATTGACTCGCATCACCTTTGACCCGAACTTGATGGGCGGCAAACCGTGCATCCGTGGGATGCGGGTCACTGTCGGGACGATGGTGGGCCTGGTGGCTAGCGGGTGTACGGCCCGGGAGATCTTGGGCGACTATCCCTATTCTCGAGGAAGAGGACATCCGGGAAGCGCTGGCCTATGCGGCTTGGCGCGCTGAAGAGATTGAAGTACCCTTGGCTCGTCCATGAAGTTCCTGGTCGACATGAATCCGTCGCCGAGGTTATGCCCGGTTTTTCGGGCCGAAGGATGGGAATGCTGTACACTGCTCCCAGGTCGGCAACCCCTCTGCTCCCGACGCACAGGTGACGGCCTGGGGGTTGTCTGAAGACCGCGTCGTGATTACCCACGATCTCGACTTCGGGGGCATTCTGGCCGTTACGCAGGCGAAGGGTCCCAGCGTGTTCCAGGTTCGCACGCAGAACGTGAGGCCCGATCACCTCGCCCCGACGCTGATCCCGGTGCTGAGAGACCATCAGGCTCAATTGCAGTCCGGTGCGCTTGTGGTCGGAGACGAAGCCAAATCTCGTGTCCGCATACTCCCTCTGTCGGAATCGTGAACGATGTTTTCCAACCACGAAAACACGGAGGTTCCACTATGGTCACGGAAACTGATACCGAGGGATCGCCTGGCATCGACCTCGATCAGATCGTAGAGAAACTGGATGCCGCGCGTCGCAAACTGCCCGAGCAGGCCATCCGCGATGCCCGCCGACATCGCGACCTGATGGTACCGAGGCTGATTGAAGTCGTCCGCGGTGCCTCTGCGGACGCACGGGCAGGAGATACGCCGGAGGGGAACGCTCATTTGTGTATGGTGTCCCCGGAATTAAAGGTGATTATTGTGCTGGCCGCCCCAGAGCCCGCCTGGCCCGGAACGGTTGGCAATCCTTCTGGAGTCTGCACGACAATTGGGGGGGAAGCCTTGACTTCGGTGGTACCGCAACCGGCAGAGAACTACGGCGAAAACGGGATTTCTGGCCGGCCGGGGAGATTTTTCTCCAGGGCCCATTGACTTGCGACGAAGAAAGCTTAGAATTGGCTTCGCGGGTGGGGGTATTGCGCGAGCGGTGTCCCCGGCCGAG
>CAZUAM010000004.1:0-13242 GCA_964618095.1 uncultured Planctomycetaceae bacterium
GGTTCCAGCAGCGGAGTTCCGTTGGCCCCTGGAGTAACTTGTAGGCCAAGGCGGGACAGATAAGCGCGAGAGCCGCGGCGATGGCGAGCAGGGAGCGTTTCATCGTCGGCCTCCTCTCTCCCGGAGGCCGGGTCGGCGTGGGTCGCGGCGGGGCTGCGACCAGCCGTCGAGACCGGTCTTGCCCCTCTGCGAGGCGGGCAGCTCGATGACGCCCTTCGGCGTCAGGTCGCGGCCCTTCAGGCCGGGGTAGTCGGGCGGGTAGCGGTGGATCTTGAAGACGGCGTTCCAGTAGTGGCCGCGACGGTCGGTGCCGGGCCGCTGGTCCTGGCCGAGGATTCCGTTGCGGACCATGGGGTTGACGTACTCCCACACCGTCTCGCCCTGTGGTGTCACTTCGAAGAAGGTGCCGTGAACGGCCGCGCAGATCAGGGTGTTGCCGTTCGGCAAACGGTGTGCGCCCGAGATCTCGGAGGAGTAGAAGTCCTTGGGATTCTTGGCTTTGTAGCTCCAGACCGGCCTGGTCGGCCCATACGCCTTCCCCGGCTTGAGGATGTAGTTGCCTTCGCTGTCCATCGGGGGGACGATCTCGTCGCTACGATGCTCTCGGCCGCCCAAGTCGTGATGATCGCCCATCTCGAACTCGCCGCCGGGAACGCCTACGAAGCCGGGTACAGGCGACGGGAGCACGGACCGACGGATCGGGGGACGCGCGTCAATTGTGGCTTCAGCGCCCACGTTGTCTCCGCCACCGCGCGGGTCGGGCCGCTGGCCACCTCGTCGGTCGTCACCGCCGCGACCCCTGCGACCGTCTTGCGGCGGACGTCGATCTTCGGGGGATCTTACGCCACCTCGTCCCAGAGCCATCAAGACGCACGCCACCAGCGTTGACGCACCAATGCCAGCCAGGGCCAATATCGAACGTGTCATTGCGTTTCTCCCGTCGGTTTCATCGACGTTCCGTCGGAGCGAAATCCGGTTTGGCCGCTCGTGTTCATACCATGGCCGCGCTCCCTAGGTTCGTAAACGCGGGGCGAAGCTGTTTTTCTACAAGGGGCTGTGCTTTCTCCAAGTTTTCTCGCGACGGGACGTGCTTGCCGTCTCCCCTCCCATATCCGCGTGACGGCAAGTTTACCCCACAAGGGGGGGATTGCCTGCATTTTGACGAGGGAGTCTCTCTGGCATTCGCTGCTCGATATCGAGTCCGCATGATACGATTGCCTGCCGCGCAAGTCATTGTGCTGTCAACGCTTACTACGCTCGTGCGTCGCCGCGGCAACACTCGACTTTGCCGTCGGTGTCACTGGTTGTAGCGACTCGGCGCGGTTCTCCGTTCCCTGAGAGCGCCGATTCATGGATTTGTCGTAGATCTTTGGGGCTGATTCCCGTTTGACGGTATAGGTTCCAGATGGCATCCACCGCCGATCAGTCCGGAGAACTGGTGGCTCGTCTCAAAGGAGGGGACCAGCAGGCCTTAGATCGGGCGTAAGGCCCGTGCCGTGACCCGCGCGAAAACCCCCGGATGGGGGAGGCCGTCGAACTGCCGATTGTCTCGTATTCTCCATACGAATTACGGGAATCGGCCTTCCCGAGCGATCTCGCTCAAAACGCCGGTCGGGGCGCCCCGAAATTTCAAGGTATTTGAAGGTGTCCGGGAATTCAAGAAACGAGATGAGGATGCTCCAGTTGGCTGTGTAAAGCCGCCGCCAGTGGCGGCGAGGTTCCGCGACCACTGGTCGCGGCTTTCCACGAATCCGAATTCCCGGATGCCCTCAGGTATTTCGGCGCGGCGTTCGGCAGATTAGACTGGGCGGATGTTGAATGGGCCGGATCGAGCGCCGCAAGGTTGACCATCTACCTACGAAAGAGAATCCCCCTATGGTCAGAGCAATAAGGCAGACTCTCGTAACATGCGCCGCCACCCTGCTGCTGGCTCCGCTGGCCGCCCCGCACGCTGCCGAGACGACAAGGACCCCAGGCATTGACCGGGAGACGCTGGACAAATGGTCCGCACCTTATCGCGGCTGGCATTACCAGCCCCGGCACGTCATCCCGGCCCAACCGAACGTTCCCGGTTACGAGAAATTCCACAACACGGACGTCCCGTGCGTCTATCAACTGCCCGGCCAAGCGGACAAGTGGTTCATGAGCTTCATCGCCTTCAACGGCCGGGGCTACAACTCGTTCGTCGCCGAAAGCACGGACCTGGTCCACTGGACCGATTCCCGGCTGGCGATGGGCTTCGGTAAGGAGGGCGAGTTCGATTTTGGCGGATGCGTGATCGGCGCGTATCTCTATGAGTCCTACGACGTCAAGGTGCCGCGCCGGCTTAAGCGCCGCGACGGTAAATACTGGACGCTCTATGGCTGTTATCCGCGTCAGGGCGGCTACGAATTGCGGCCGGGCTACGAAGGCGTGGCCTACAGCGATGACGGGCTGACGTGGCGGCGGGCCAAGAGCTCGCCGATCCTGGCCGTCCGGGATCCGGACTGCGGGAGATGGGAGAAGGACTGCATTTACCAACCGTGGCTGGTCGAACATCGCGGCCGGTTCTTCAACTTCTACAACGCGGCCAACGGTGGCATTGAGCAAACCGGCCTGGCCTTTTCCGCCGACTTGCTGAACTGGACGCGGTATCCAGCCAATCCGGTAATCCGCAATCGCCAGGGCGGCTACGACGCGCGATTCGCCTCCGATCCCAAAGTGTTTCGCGACGGTGACCACTGGACGATGTTCTACTTCGGCGTGGGGCGCGGCGCTGCCCATATCATGGCGGCCTTCTCGCGCGACCTGGTGCATTGGACGGCACATCCGGAACCGCTCTACAAGGCTGGCGGCAATCCCAACGGCCTGGACAAACAATACGCTCACAAGATTTCGCTGGTTTACAACCCGAAGAACGAGACGTTCTACCTCTACTACTGCGCCTGTGGCAACAGAGGCCGCGGGATTGGGCTGATCACCAGCAAGCCGCTCCACGACGAGTGACACCGGACCGTTCGCTTCGCACCGATACCATCAGAGTTGAAACAGGGCAACCTCATGAAACGCACACGCACAGTCTTGCCGCCTCGCAGGAGCATCAGAAGACGCGTGAGAGATTGCGAACGGTTCTCGAAAAACGACCTTTAAGTCGGGCGCGATGCCGGCACCGCGAGCCTCGCCCGATGGCCACCGAGTGGGAGCACGCTGTTGAGCGACCGGTGGTCTCATATTCTCCGTACCTTCTCTCGGAATCGGCCTTCCGCGGCAGTTCGCGCCAAAACGCAGGTCGGGGGTCCCGAATTCCTAACCTTTCTTGACAGGGTGCGTTTCCTGGCCGCGCGCGGCGCGCCTCAACTCGGGACATCAAAGCTACACGGGTGCCTTTGTATAGCGTGTGTTCGAAAGCTACCACCAGCGGACAACTTCACCCGGAGGCTTGAGAGTTAAGTGCAGCCAAGGTATCGTGGCTGGCAAATTCGGCCCGAAGTGGCTACCAGTTGAAAGCAAATGGGGAATGCCAGAAAGGAAACCGTCAGGAGAGAACGCGAGATGAGAGAAGCCATTTTGTTCCCGTTCGTGGCGATCGTCGTCGCGGGTTTTGTCGCCGACGTTCGCGCCGCCGATCGAGAGAAACCCTTGGTCGATAAGACGTTGGTCGTTTGGGCGTCGCCCGCGAATCTTTGTCAGCAAGGCGGGACGGCGCTGACCATCGATGCCAACGGCATCGACCGTTTCGACGGCATCGTTTTTGGCGAACTTGAGCCAAGAGTCTGGATGCCGGGCAGCAATAGCTACAGCCGTACCGACAAGAGACAGGCCGACTGGCCGAAAGAAACCGCCTCGCCCGAAGAGTTCGTGCAAGTGGCCGTCGTTTACCAAGGCCGGCTGGTCACGGTTTATCGCGACGGTGAGTTGTACGCGAAGTACACCATGGCCGGACAACCTTATCCGTTCGGTCCGCAGTCGATCGTGATGTTCGGACCACGTCACCTTCAGAATCGCAACGACTGCTTCATCGGGCGCATCAAGGATGCCCGCATCTACGACAAGCCGCTCGATCAGGCGACCGTCGCCGCGATGCAACCGGGCAAGCCGATCTCGGGACTCACGCCGTGGGCGTGGTGGGACTTCTCCAGAACGGGAACCTATGAGAAAGCCGGCCGCTTCAATGAAGTCAAGCTCAGCGGCGATGCAACCATCGAAGACGGGTGCCTCGTGCTGGGCGAGAACAAGGCGACGATGATCGCCGCAAGCAGCGCGGCCGACGCGTCGCAGGTCGCGTCCATCCCGAAAGAGTGGTCGGCCGGCGCTCCCGTGCCCGCGGCCGTCATCCAATCGACGCGTCTGCTGCGCGAGCGCTTGTTGGCCGACCCGTACCGACCGGGCTATCACTTTTGTGTGCCGGAAGACATGGGGCGGCCGGGTGACCCGAACGGCTGTTTCTACGCGGGCGGACGCTATCACCTGATGTACCTGTACAACCCCAATGGCGTCGGCTTCTGCTGGGGGCACGTGTCGAGCAAGGACCTCGTCCACTGGCGGCACCATCCCGACTCGATCGGGCCCGGCAACGGCGACGAAGGTTGCTTCAGCGGCGGGGCGTTCGTCGACGACGACGGCACCGCGTATCTCTCGTACTGGATGCTCTGGGGTGACAAGGGGATCGGGCTGGCCAAGAGCACCGGTCGCCACTACGACTATTGGCAAAAGCTCCGGGCCAACCCCGTCATCAAATCGACCGAGTGGGGGATCACTGAGACGAAGGACCACCACGGCAATCAGCTCGTTTACGGTTCGGCCGATCCGGCAAACATCTGGAAGAAGGACGGGAAGTACTACATACTCACCGGCAATCTGCTGGTGTTGAACAAATACGGCCGCAAGGCGGACGCGCCGCCGGAACATCAAGGCGACCGGCTCTACTTGTTCCAGTCGGAAGACCTGGAAAACTGGCAGTACAAAGGCGTCTTCTACCGGCGCAACCCCGAGTGGACCGACCGCAGTGAAGACAACATGTGCCCGAGTTTCCTCCCACTGCCGTCGAGTCCCGACGGTGGCCGGCCGAGCGGAAAGCACCTGCTGCTGTTCATCAGTCACAACAAGGGCTGCCAGTATTACGTCGGCGATTACGATACGAAGAGCGACAGGTTTATCCCCACGAGCCATGGCCGGATGACGTGGATCGACAACACCTACTTCGCGCCCGAGGCGCTGGTCGATGACCGTGGCCGTCAAATCATGTGGGTCTGGCTGACGGACAACCCGGGGGGCGAGCCCGCAAAAGGATGGTCCGGCGTTTACGGCCTGCCGCGGTCGCTCTGGCTCGGCAAGGACGGTACGCTGCGGATGCGACCGGTCAAGGAGCTGGAAGTGCTTCGCTGCCATCAGCGGACGTGGAAGGACGTTACGCTGGCTGACGGCCAGACAAAGACGCTCGAGAACGTCGTCGGCGATTCGTGTGAGTTGGAGGTCACAATCGACCCCACAACCACACGGCAGTGCGGCGTGAAAGTCCGTGCTTCGGCCGGCGGCGAAGAGGAAACGCTGCTCTACTACGACGCCGAAGAGAAGAGCCTCGTGTTCGATGCGACGCGCAGCGGGATCGACGGCCGCCGCCGTGTCGAGCGCGCACCGCTGGAGTTGAAGGACGGCGAGCCGCTGAGGCTGCGCCTGTTCGTCGACAGGTCGGTCGTTGAAATCTACGCGAACGATCGTCAGGCGATCTGCCGTCGGGTTTACCCGGGCCGCGATGACAGCCTGGGCGTTGTCTTGTTCGCCAACGGCGGTGAAGCGGTGTCCTCCAGTGTGAAGGCCTGGGAAATGATGCCGTCGAATCCCTATTGAGCAGGGTTTGCAGGCCGAGATTCATATCGCCAAGCGCCGAGGTAAACCCGTGCCCTTCATGGAGCCACTGGATGGAGAGAAACCGGAACGTTGCCAGGATTGGCAGAGGACGAGGGAAGCCAGCCTGTTGACGGACGTGTCCCGATAATGGACCGGTTTCCGGCTTCGCTCGCTTGCCTCGAGGCCCAACCGACAATCGAGGCCGAATCGACTGCGGGCCACAGAGTCTCCGGAGAGGTGTCAAGTTTATGAGAGAGAAATGGCGATTTGCGTTCGTGAGCATGGCGGCCATCTGGCTTGATTTCGGCGCCGCCACCGCGGAACCGCCGAAGGTCGTTGCTCCCCGTTCGGCGTTGCAGCCTGTTCCTTTCGAGCGCGTGCTGGTTCAGGACCATTTTTGGTCACCGCGTATTGCCATCGATCAGCAGACGACGATTCCGCGGTTATTCGACACGGCCGAAGAGCAAGGGAAGATCGACAACCTGCGGATCATCGCCGGACGGAAGACGGAAGGTAGAATTCGGCCGTATAATTCACCGGACTCGGACATCTGCAAGTTGATGGAGGCCGCATCTTACACGCTTGCCTGGCGACAAAACTCGAGTCTTGACGCCCAACTCGACGAATTGATTGCCCTGTACGAGGAAGTGCAGGATGAGGAGGGCTACGTGAACCAGATGTTCATGCTGCCGGATGACCACCCGCAAAACCCTGAGCGGGCAGCGAACCACCGCCTCGGTTATGGGGTCGATCAGCGTTTTCGGGGCACGATCGACCAGTGGCCCACGGGGATTAGCCAGTTTTACGTGGCAGGCCACCTCTTTGAGGCTGCCGCCGCTCACTATCGCGCGACCGGCCGGATACCGGCCTCATCCAGCGATAGATCCCTGACCCGCCTGGCGCGGTGGCCGAAAAAGGGCACGAGCGAGTGGGTCCAAGTCACTTGGAATCAACCCCAAACGGCGGATCGCGTGCAGATCTTCTGGTTCGCCGATCATCCCGGCGGCGGGTGTAAGTTGCCGGTTTCGGCGCGGTTGCCGTGCCGAAATGGCGACGACTGGAAACCAGTTCCCCACGCCGAAGCCGTCCCTACCACCGCCGACAAGATGCACACGATTCGGTTCACGCCGCTACAAACAAAGGGCCTGCGAATCGAAGTACAACTCGAAGAGGGATTCTCCGGTGGCATCCACCAGTGGGTCGTCCCTCCGACACCGAACACCTATCGGCTACGTGTCCTCTCACCAACCGGAGAAACTTGACGATGAAGTGTTACCATGTATTCCTTGCGTTCTTGTTGACCTGCGGTCTGGTCTCACGGACCGCCTCGCCGGAAGAGAAGAAGGATCTCGGCGTACAATTTGCGGAGAATCCGCCGATGCAGGTGATCTCGAAGGCCCCTCCGGCACCGGCTCCGATTACGGAGAAGGTCGAGATTCGCGAAGGGTTTACGCTGATCAAGACGCTGGACGAGTTCCGGGCCGCGATTAAGAAAGACGGGCAGAAAATCCGTATGAAGCCGGGCATCTACCGCGCCGAGAAAGTCGATCCGCCCATGATGGCCCCGATCCCGCGCACGAAACCGGATGCGAACGGAAAACTGCCGAAGAACGAGCAAGAGCATATCTTCGCCGTGGGCGGCTCGAACAACTACTTCGACCTGCGCGGCGTCGTGTTCGAGAGCCCGGTCTCCGTCCAGAGCAAGCTCTCCGGTCGGGCACATGTCTCCGATACCTGGCACGTCAACGGGGCCAACAACACCTTCGAGGGCGGGTACTTCCGGAACGTTATCGACAAGCCGTATCCCCAATACAGGGTCACCGAGTGCGAATTCGAGGTCTGCAACGACAACAACACGTTTCTGAACTGCATCTTCGTCATCACCGGCTCCGTCCCCTACGGCTATTCCGACTACTACGGCAAAGGCGGGCCCAACTTCGGCCGGCTCAACAAGCACTCCTTCATGTCGATCTACCACGCCAACAACACCAAACTCATCGGCTGCCAGGTCTACATGAAGTCGTTCGGGCACTGTGTCCATTTCCACAAGGTAGACGGCGTTCTGATCAAAGGTTGCTACTTCACGGGCACGCTCCGCCCGACCAATGACGTTTTCAAGGAGAAAGTCGGTCGGGCCAGGGAGTACGCCTTCAACATCATGTACCGCGGCAAGCGCCCCATCCCGCGCGACCAGATGATTCCGCTGACCGAAGACGGAGTCCGCTCCTATGGCGGTGATAAGAACATCACGGTGATCGACACGACGGTCGAGCGGCTGCGGGGCTGTTTTCAATTGTTGTGCGTCGGGGACGTAACCCTGGAGAACGTCACGGTGCGCGAAGCCGGCGATTTCAGCTACGATCTCAGCTCCGGTGACCAAGGTAAAGCCGTGATGAAGAATTGTCGGGGCGACGTTGCGTATAATCCCCTGTTCAACCTCACGCGAGGCGCGATCCCGAAAGACGCCTTTTACGAAGTTACGATTCTCAGTCCCGCCGAGGGCGTCCAACCGACGGCGCGAACGAGTCTGGGCACCATCTGCGGCGACCACTGCACGTTTGTTTTCCACGACGGAACGGCCCGGCCCCTTCCGGAGGAAGTCAATCGCGTCACTTGTGGCGGCAACAAAGGCCTGGTCAACTCCACCGTGACTAATTACACAACGGCCAGATTGGTCTTGAACGAGCGCGTCCGCAACTGCGTGATCAAATCCGTCGGCCCAGTAGAGGACCATGGAAGACAGAATACCATCATCAAAATCAAGACGGATGCCGACGACGGCAAATAGCCGCGTCTGATCCGCAACGTTACGCTTGCCACCGTCCGCTCTACTGCTGTCTACACCCGGACATCCCGCACGAGGACCGAAAGCTCGGACTGAAGCGGGGGGACGGACGGGCTAGATCTGCCGGGGGGGGATTCGCCGGGGCCGACCTCGATTGCCTGGACCATCGCGTTTCCGGCGAAGCGGTGGCGGAAACGAATCGCGATCACGCCGTTCCGCGGCCGCACGTCGTTGAACACCAGGTCCACGGCCTTGCCCAGACCACCGGCCGTGGCGGCGACGTCCATGTCGGTCACCACCGGCTTTTCCTGAATCTCGACGTTGGTCGCATACCCGCCGGGCTGCTGAGGCTGTTCCGTCTGGCAGAACTTTAGCCTCACGTGATAGGACTGCGTGGGAGCCACCGTGAAGTACGCGGTGAAATCGCGGCCGCGAATTCCGTAGCGGTAGAGCTCGGGGTCGGGCGTGCCGGCCACGTCCTTGATCCGCGGTTTGGTCCAGAAGGCAATCGGAACCAGATCGGCCATGCCCCGGATGCGGAAAACGAACTCGGTCGCCGGGCGCCAGGCATTGCCCGCCGAATCTATGTAATCCTTTCGACTCACGTAGCCGAAGATCACGCGCTGAGGCTGAGCCGGTCCGCCTCCCTCACCCAGCCCGCTCCGGCCCCGGGCCGCGGACCACTGCACTGCATCGACGTAGACCTGCGTGCCAGCCGAGACCAGGTTCTTCGTGCCCAAGGCCACGATCTCCAGGCTGTGCTTGCCCTGCTCCAGCCCGTTCTTGTAGCAGAGCACCTGCTGGTCGCGGACGTGCGGACACCAAAAATCGACGCCACAGAGCTGCTTGACGCCGTCCAGATAGACGTCGGCCTTGCCGCCGTGCGGGCCGGCCCGGCCGATCAGGCGGACCTGGTTTCCCTCGAAACTGACCTTCATGCGGGCGCCGGCCTGCGACGTGACGTGCAGTTTTCCGTCCGATGCGTCGGGGGACCGTTGGACCGACCAGGCTCGCTGGTACTGGAGCCGCTGGTCCTCGACCATCTCCTGCGGATCGTCGCCCTCGACCAGCACTTTACGGCAGCCGTCGTGACGGACGGTCAGGATGCAATCCCCGTTGGACAAAGGCCGCAGGGTGAAGCCGTTATGCGACAGCTTGGTCACCGGACTCAGCGGCTTGCCGTCGGCCGAAATGGACCTGGGCTGAAAGGCCAGCCGGAGCAGGTCCTGGCAGGGGGCCGTGGCGTCGTATGTGGAGTAGGCGACGCGGCCCTTGCCGTAGCACACGGTCTTGACTACGGAAGTGGTCCGCATGATGTGGTTCTCGCGATTGGCCCCGAACAACTCCGGTTGCCAAGCCAGGTATTCCAAGACCTGCCGCAGCGGCCAGGGATGGGCCAGGTTGAACCATGCGCCGGCGACCACGGTGCCGCCGTCGATGCCGTCTTCCACCACGCCCGTCTCGTGGGCATCGTAGGTGGACAGGATACTCTGCCGCCGGGCCACCTCGCGGGCCCAGGCACAATCGGCCAGCACGGCGAAGCGAGCCAGCGTCGCCGCCACCGACATGACCGGGTATTGCAGCGACTTTCCGCAGCAGTTGCTCGCTTCCGGAAACGCCCAGGCGCCGGAGTACACGCCGCCGGCTGATGCGGGATTGACGCTGGAGCGGCAGAAGAACAGCGAAACAATGTTGCGGACGTCGGTCTTCCAGGCGGGGAACGCCTCGCGCCGGTTCATGATGTACTGGGACGTGTAGCACGGCACTGAGCAGGTGGTCACCGGATTCAACCAGTCCCAGAAGTGGTGGCCGAAGGTGGGATCGCGGCTCCACTCCGGCAGGAGCAGATCGCGGAGATACTTCTCGCCCGCATCCCGGGCCTTGACCAGGGCATTGTTTTTCTCCGAGTGGCCTAGATTGATGACGTCGTCGAGAAACTGGAGGATCAGCGAGACGCCGGCCGTCTGACGCGTGTCCCACTTGACATCTTCGGGATTGGCGTAGCGGTTCCAGGGCCGCTGCCCAGGCCGGCAGTCACAATGCTCGGCCAGCAGATCGGCCCAACGGTGGACCGCCTCCAGGTATCGCGGGTTGCCGGTCAGCTTGTAGGCGGCGACCATGCCTGAGCCGGCTTGCGCGCTGAGGTCAAGCTGAATAAAGCCGTGCGGGTCGGCCCGGCCGTAGGCCTTGCCCTTGGTCGGGCAACTGATGAAGAAGCCGGGCCAGGCATGATCAGCCGGGGTCTGGCAGTCATCCAATATGTAGTCGGCCACCAGCGTCACGAGCCCGATCGCACCCGCATCGCCGGTGTAGCGGTAGTAATTGGTCAATCCACTGAGCAGGCTTACCGACCGCTGCCCCAGGTCACCGTTATTCCAATCGCTCAGCTTGGGATTGACGAGAATGGTTCCATCGGGCTTGATGCCCCAGTGTCCGTTGAACACGAAGTGGGGGGCGGGCATGACCGCTGCGGGCTTGTCGGCCCAAGGATACCGCTTGAGGGTTTCGGCCGCAATCCGGACGCGGAAGTCGCTCTGGCCGTTCTGGCCGCGATACCAGGGCGCGATGACGCCGTAGCGGTCCTCGGCCCCGGGATGGGCGAAGTATTTCCTCGGGGGCTTGGCGTCGTCCGCCCCGACGCAGACCGTCGAACACAACACACCCGCCAAGACCAGTGCGGAAGAGGGACGGAACACGGTTGGCTCCTTTCGCTCGGTGTGTGAACGAGCTGCTTGTAGCCTAGCCGCCCCGCCGTGATAGTCAATAGCCGACCCTTTTCGGATGACAGTATTTCAGCAGATCCTCGACGATGTACGGATAACGGTGGGGCAGGTCTTGTTTGTCCCTGAGGGCGGGCCGAAAAACAACTTCCCGATTTCCGCCAATTGTAGCCATCACGCTCCGTGTGATGGGGGCCCCCAACGCGGAGGAAACCGCTGCCTTTGGGCTCATCACGCGGAGCGTGATGAATACTTTCCGGAACTTATTCTGCGGTCGGTCTTTAGGCCCGTCGGGGCGTCGGGCTCGTGCGCCTGGACCGGCACGTGGATCACGAACGATACAACAAGCACAACGACGGCCGTCTACGTAGCGTTTCACTGCTCCCCGATCGAGCGACACTCCGTCAACAGGTGCCCGCGTTTCGTCTTCTCAAAGGTAAGTTCGAGCTTCTGTTGGGGAATCCTCCAGGTTTTCGCGTTTTTGCCCTGCACGGCGACAGGTTTGGCGGTCACCTGGCGTTTGGGCATACTAAAAGGCACGCGAGTTCCCTCCGCCGTTTTCACGCCTCGGAGGCGCCAGTAGTTTTCGGCGAGCCACGCGTCGGGGGGCTGGTGGATGATTGGACCGCCGACGAAGAGGTCCTGCTCGAGTTGGAGCTGTTTGCCGGGAGTCTTCCCGAAGACCAACAGGAATCGATCTGCCGCCGGCGGCGGCCCCTCGATCCAGAAATGGAAGCCCGCTTCGGCCATTTCCCGCTTGACCATCTCCGGGCGAATTCTGCGGCGGTGGCTTGCCTCCCGGCGCGACAAACGCCGCTGGGCCTTGCGATCGAGGACGTACACGCAACCGGTCGGCGCGAGTTTCTCTCGGAGCTTGGCCAGCAGGGTCTGGTGGTGAAATAGGAGATGGTAGGTATCGAAGAAGAAGACCACGTCGACGGGTTCGGGTCCGAGATGGGGGTCTCCGTTCTCCGTGAAAAGAGACGGCAGGCGAAGACCGGAGGGCAGCGGGGGCCTTTCGTCCTTCTGCGTCGCCCACTCCTCCAAGACCATGTCGATGCCCGGGCCGGGTTTCTGCATAATCGGCTTGATCAGTTTGCGTGCTTCTCCCAGGGCGATGAAAACGGGCCGCTGATAGGGACCACTGAGAGGGGAAAAAAGGCGCTGCGTCTTCTCCACGGAAAGGGGCAGAAACCGATCCGGATCGCTGGCGGCAGTCGCCTGGTTGCCGGGGCGCTGGAAGACGAGCACGAACTGATCTTCGTCGGGCCAACAATCCTCGGCGCAACGAACGAACGCAAAGCCTTCTTCCCGTGCCTCGCGTACCACGGTGGTTTCGGCGATCCAGTAATGTCTCTGCTCCCGCGTCTCACGTGGGGCCCAGTCGCGCAAGGTTCCGCGGTGCCGATCGACGATGACCAGGTACCCACCTGGTTTCAGCGCCCGCCGGAGGCCCCGCAACATCTCCCGTGGCTTGGCGAAGTGGTGATACACGTAATGCATATAGGCCAGATCGACCGATTCGGGCGGCAGGCAGGGATCGTCTGAACGGCCCAGTACCGGACGAAGCTGTGGAAGCTCTCGAAGCTTGGCTTCCTTCTTGAGCGAATTCACCCTTGCTTGGGCGATTTCTTCCGCGTAAACCACACCGTCTTTCCCCACGATTTCTGCGAACACCCAACTGTCGCGACCTCCCCCCGCGCCGATGTCCGCCACGACGGAGCCTTCCCCAAGGTTAAGTTGCTCCATGATGGCACGCAACGGTTCCGGTCGTTGTTTCGCTTTTTCCGGCGAGGCCTTGCGTGGCTTCTGGCGGTCTTTCGGCGGGGCTTCTCGGCACGTGTTGCCGGAGCCTCCCGGGCCAGTTTTCACAGGTGGATTTTCAACTGCGATTGTCGACGAGTTGAGGGA
>CAZUAM010000004.1:13252-25559 GCA_964618095.1 uncultured Planctomycetaceae bacterium
CGCTAAAGACAACACTTTGGCTCTGAGCATGATCTTTTCTCCAGGAATTGCTTTAGAACCGCGGGATGGTGGCCCAAGCTGTGCTAATAGTTTCTGACAATGTCGCCTGAGTCACGTGTGCAGAGTGCATGATACGTTTCTCGGTCGATGGTTTCAAGAGTCAGCCGTACCGACCCGTCCGCCAAGAGAAAATGGGTCCCCGACGGATGGAAGCTGCTGAAATTGTGAAAGTAGTGGGCGGGCAAATCTTCGGAGTTGGGCGGATAGGCGGCGGTGCCGACAATCCGTGCCGGTGCGTGTTCTCCCCCGGTGACCATGCCCACCCACGTCGAGGGCGCGCGCTTCGACGAACGTTCACCGACGATGAAGGTCTGGCTGAGCCCGTCCGAGATATCTGCAAACCGGATCCCACGGTTGAGAAAGAAGGTGCCATTCCCTTCGCACGACGGGCGGAGCAAACCTCGTGTAGGTCGAGGGTGCCGAACACGCCGATGTAGTTGCCGGTTGCCAATTCGACCGGTTGAAAACCGCCGCCCGAACCTAGATAAAGCCCGCCACCTTCGAGAACGGAGGTTTTCGGTCCGATGTCGGATGGACAACGATAGAGGGTGAGTGGGAGAGTCCGGACTTTGCTGTTGGTGGGGTCGGTGATCGGCCGCTCGAAATGGACCAAGTTCTGATAGACCGCCGTTAGCTCCATGTGGGGAAGGATTGCGGTGCCCCACGCCCAGCCCGGCTCACCCCACCAGTGGGGCCGGCCGGTGCCTGGATCGTGGGCTCGCCAGCCGGCTGGCCACTGTTGAGAGGCGTCATGATACATGTGCAGACCGAGTCCAATTTGCTTGAGATTGTTGCTGCACGACACCGCGCGCGCCGCATCCCT
Organism: uncultured Planctomycetaceae bacterium; assembly: GCA_964618095.1. GTDB lineage: Bacteria > Planctomycetota > Planctomycetia > Pirellulales > Thermoguttaceae > CAZUAM01. The sequence goes on from CAZUAM010000004.1 coordinate 14,136, forward strand.
CGCCGCTTGGACGGCGGGGGAGCAGAAGTGCGATGAGGATGCCCATGATGGCAATGACCACCAGCAGTTTGACCAAGGTAAAGCCCCTGCGCCGCGTGGCCATGGTAGAGTGCCTTTTCAATCTAGTCTTTCCCGAACCCGTCAATTGATCCTCCGTGAATTCACCCAACGGTGCCCCCCGGAGTTCGTACAGTCGGTCTCAAGTGGTCAACACTGATCCTGCGGAGCATTCGAAGCACCTGTCGGGCAATTGGCCCCAAAGGTAGCTGGCGGCCCGCATGCCCGTGCAATGGGCCGTGCCAACTCTCTCCACGCCATATCGCTGTAGCGCTATGGCGGTTGCTTCCAGCCGTTGCTGTGTTGCTCGCAGCAGGTGCATGCCGCCCAGCACCGCGTGAAACCGACGTCGCCCCGTCAGCTCGGCAATGTAATCGAGCGTGTTGACCACACCGGCATGGGCGCAGCCGAGAACCACGACCAGCCCGGCAGACGTTTCGATGTACAAAGCCTGGTCGTCCAGCAACGGATCCGGGTCGGTGCACGACGGGTCGCGGTAGAACGGACCGCCGGTGTCCTCCAACGGGTTGTGACGGCGGATTTCACCCGTCACATAGACTCCGTCGATCAATTTCGTCGGCCCACGCGTCCATATGAGCCATCGCGCTCTGCCACTCAGGTTTTGCTCGACCGAGCCAGAGATTCCGATGTTACGATGCGGGGGCGTTTTCTCTCGAGCATACTTCTGTTCCAGGGCTGCCGGGTGGAGGCAGACCGCCACCTGCTGATTCAAGTCCAGCACGTCTTTCAGACCACCCGTATGATCGAAGTGGCCATGGCTGATCACGACCATCTCGGCCGTATCCAGTGGGACTTTCAGCTCCCGAGCGTTGTGGCGAAGCACCTTACCCTGGCCCGTATCGAAGAGGATGCGATGCCCGTCGGCCTCGATCCACAGCGCCAGGCCGTGTTCGGCGAGCAGGTCCGCCCGCCGCGTCGTGTTCTCGGCCAAAACCGTGATCCGAAGATTATGAATCATGGCAAGCGCGTTCGGGGGGTGTGCTCTTGCGATCTCACGTTCTGCCGGATGCCCTCCCGTATCGTCTGGTAATAGCACAGGCCTCCGGCCCAGGTTTGCAGAAGCAGCTTTTTTTCAAACAGCTCTCCGAGATACTTGGAAACCTCGGCAGGGTGCATCCCCAGTCCTTCAGCGATCTCATCCACCGTACCGGGTCGGCGGCTGAGGAACTCGAGAACATGATCTTGCTTGACGTCGGTTTCGAGTTTCCGTACCGTGCCCCGGTGCTTGCTGATTACTTCAGCGGGTGGATGGAACCGCCCGGCCAACTCGTGCATGCGCGGCTCCGATACGGCGACGGCGAAACGCTCGACGGCCGGGCGCGTGACCGTGTTCAACTGAATGCGGCCCGGCCGGATCTGCCTTACGATTTCGGCCAGCGAGGCCACGTGGGCATCGTCTGCGGTGTACCCGGTCAGCAAGAACACCTCCAGCCAGAACTCGCCGCGGAATTCACCGCGGAACGCGACTAGCCCGTCTATCAATCTTTGGAAAGAAACGTCGTCGTGAGGTCGGTTAACGCGGCGGAAAGCGGTTTCGTTTGCAGCGTCCAGTGAGGGAACGACCAAGTCGGCATCCAACAATTGCCTGCGAACTTCTTCCTGCCACAGCAGCGAGCCGTTGGTCAGCACGGCCACGGGCAGATTCGTGATCGTCTTGATCCGGTCGATGAGTTCACCGATTCGGGAGTTGAGCGTCGGTTCGCCGGACCCGGACAGGGTGACGTAATCCGGACGTGCGGAAAGCCCCTGTTTCAGGCCGCGAACCACGTCGTCCAGTGGCACCCACTCTTTCCGCTCGACCGTCTGGCAAGTTGTCCGGCCGAGCTGGCAATAGATGCAGTCGTAGCTGCAGGTCTTGAAGGGCACGAGATCCACACCCAGCGAGCGACCAAGCCGACGCGAAGGCACCGGACCAAATATGTAGCTGCTCATGGCGGCTCCCGGTGATTCACTTTGCTTCCAACGCCGAGGCGATGAGTTCGGCCACACGTTCGCCGGAGAGAAGCATTCCGCCGAAAATCGGCCCCATGCGGGGACCGCCCAGCGTGGCACAAACACTCATCCCGGAAATCCAAAGTCCCGGGAAAACCTCGCCGGCCTTTTCGACTACGAAGGTTTCTCCCGCCGTAGCGTCCATCGGACCTTCACCCAGGTACTAATCCGTGTGGGGACTTGCCAATAGGTTTCGCTTGCGAAGACATTCAACCACGGCTGCCTCGTGGCCTGTGGCGTCCACGACGGCCCTGGCCGAGAAAGTGAAAGGGTCTATTGGGAGTTCTTCGGCAATCATCGTGCGATTGACAACGACGCCGGTAACCCGGCCCCCGCGAACACACAGGTCCTCTGCCATCGTCAGATTGAACAGCGCCGCACCCGCCTGGATGGCCTTCACACAGAGACCAGCGGCTAACTCAATTGCGCCCACGACATACAGATCGTCACCGCGCGGTTCGTATCTGACGCCGATCTGATCCAGCAAGTGCAAGGGGTCTTTTTGGACGACGGCTTCGCACATTCCCATCCCGCCGCCCCACACGCCCCCGCCCGGCGTCAGCCGCTTCTCCAACAAGGTGACCTTCAAGCCTTTCCGAGCGAGACAAACTCCCGCCATCATCCCCGACGCGCCGGCACCGACGATGAGCACGTCGCTGGCGATCCGGTCCAGCAGCTTTTCGTGATACGCGCATAGGATCGCCCTGGAGATTTCCGTTTCTTCCAATCTGCTCATTTGGGCTATCCCTCCTGTACTGTCACTTGCATATCATACCACTGTCCGTCTCAGACGTAAATCTGAGTGTTGATCGTCGCCGTCCCTCATTTCTCTTTCAGCCACCACGGTATGGTGGCGTTGGGGGCAGCGTCGAATCTCGCGACATGGGGCTTGAGATCCAGCACGGGCGTGTCCGCAAAGGCGTCGATCCGGTCAACCTCGACCACATTATCCTTCACGGAAACGATTTTGCATAGGGTCATGCCCAGCAGGTTGGGACGGAACGGGGAGCGGGTGGCGAATACCCCGGTCAGCGGATGCGCCATGTTTCCGGGGGGACTGGGATGGATCTGCAAGGTCGCTCGCTTCTCAGGCGTGTCGTTGCGGTCGAACCACCAGTAGACGTAGACGTGCGAAAACCCCTCTAACCCCAGCAGCCCCGGCTGGTACTTTCTGTCCAGCACGATCGTGGTGCGACGGTCGGCCTTCCTGACCCAGCCGATCGGACTAACGGTGAACTGCTTGGTTGCCTGTTGTTTCATATCGTCTGCCGGAGCCGGCCCAACGCACCAGATGCCAAGGAAGAAGCTCAGCAAGACGAGAATAAGAACACATTTCATGGTTTTCAACTCCAACTGAGAATTAGCGACAATCAGGTGTCGCAAGGAGGACGGTCGCACGGAGCATCACGTCCACAACAAGGCCTCCCGCGGCCACATCGCAATGCTCCCCCTGCGTCACGTGTGGGGGAGGATCCGGAACCTTTCACAATCACCGCCGCCCCAGCCCCAAACAGTCGACGCACGGTACCGCCGCATTTGGGACAGCTCTTCACACGGGCGTCATTGATGTTCTGGAATATCTCGAACCGTTCCCTGCACTGCTCGCACTGGTACTCATACGTTGGCATTCTGATACTGCTCCTGAAACAGCGTACGTATCAAGCAAGACGGTATGCCGGCAACCAGCATGTCTTCTTCGATGCCCCCGTACCTGCGTGAATCGGGACATCCGAAAGACAGGCAAGGCTGGCGGCTTGTGTGCGCCGCCACCGCCACGTTTCCGCAAAGGGCCATGAAACTGGAAAGCTTTAGGCTCGGACCGGCCCCATAAGTTTCCTGCCAGCGGCGAATCAGGTTCATGACCACCCCGGGCGGCACATATCCGATCACGACATTCGGACAGTCCTGCTTTCCCAGCGTAACGGCGACGGCCGGCCTGACTAGACGTGGCACCTCCTGGATGGCCTTGTGCGCCACGTCCAGGGCAATGCCGGCCTCGGTGGATATCCTCAGCGCCAGTTCATCATCGTCGTGGGTTAAACCGAGGCTTCGACGTGCGCCAAGACACCGAATGTGCTCGACCGGGAGGACAATCGTTTCACAAAACGACCGGGAAACTGCCTCACACAATCGCGTGTCCTCTCGGACCCAGTTACCCACCGGCACTCTGTCATGATGAAACGTTACACCCGTCCATCGACCGATCGTCTCTTCCTCGGTGAACCAGGGGGCTCTGATTTCTTGGAGGGCGGGATTGGCTCTTGTCGCCTCAGTCGTCATGGTGACAATCTCGCCTGGTTAGAGCTCGCCCCCGAGGTACTCCCGAACAAGCTGGGCGGGTGTTTTGGGCGGCAGGTTCATCACGACGCCCATCCCGGCTTGCTCCAACAGCCGTCGAGCCAGGTGGCCCATTTCGCCCGCCAGCACCACGTCGACACCCAATTGATGCAAGCGAGAGGGAAGCAGGCCCGGCTCGTGCGGCGGCGCCTTGTGAACGGATTCATACAGAACCGTTTTGTTCCTCGCGTGCACCTCGAAGATCGCCAACTGGTCGCATGCCCCGAGTAGTCGGCTTAAGCGTCCTTTCGACAACGGGACGACGATCATCAGATGATCGTTGTTTTGGCGACGACTTTGCATATACTGCCTCTCACGAAACGTCGCTGGCCAGGATCGACTGGACCACGTCGGAAAACGCCCGGGCGGCGGGTGAGTGCGGGCCATCGCGAAGCAGGGGTATTCCAGCATCTCCGGCCACGACGACTTCGGGATCGATCGGAATCTGGCCCAGAAACGGGACGCCCATTTCGAGGGCCAGTGCCATCCCACCGCCCCGTTTGAAGAGGTCGATTCGTTCCCCGCATTTCGGGCACACGAATCCGCTCATGTTTTCCACGATCCCCACGACCGGCAGTGATAGGGCGTTGCAGAAAGTGACACAGCGGCGAACATCCGAGATGGCCACCTTCTGTGGCGTGGTGACGACAATCGCTCCGGCCGCGGCACCCAGGAGTTGGGCAATCGAGAGCGGCTCGTCTCCCGTACCGGGCGGGGAGTCGACCACAAGATAGTCCAGTTGTCCCCAAGCGACGTCCTTCAAGAACTGTCGGATGGCACCATGTTTCATCGGGCCCCGCCAAATCACCGCGTCGCGGCTCGCGGACACCAGGAACCCGATGGACATCACGGCCAGATTTTCGCTGACCCTGGCCGGGATCATCTCTTCGCCAGCGAGTTGGATGGGATTCCCTTCGATCCCCATTAGCCCGGGAATACTCGGACCATGAATGTCGATGTCCAGGAGCCCGACCCGTTTTCCGGCTTGGGCCAACGCTGCGGCGAGGTTGGCGGCGACCGTACTCTTGCCCACACCGCCTTTGCCCGAAAGAATCAGCAACTTGTGCTGAATCTCTGCGATGCGGTTTTGGAGCTTGAACTCGTCCGCCCGCCGTTGCACCTCGTCAATGGTGGGTAAGTCTTTTTGAGATGTTTCCATTTCCTTGCTTCTACCTTGATGTCGGTGGTGTCACAGAACCACAAATGGTCTTGCCTTGCTCAATTCTGCCGGACACCTCTGACCAAACCTGACTGATATCTGCTGCGGCCCCCTTGTTGGTGTACTCGACCACGGCCTGCTTTCTCATCTGTGCTTCGGTGACGGCCCGGTCATAGCGAACCCTGCCGACCGTGTCTGCGCCTCGCAGGCGGGCCCGGGAGTTGATTTCCTCGGACAGCTCCTTGTTCAGATCCCACTTGTTGATGGCCACCAGCGTCTGGATGCCAAAATGCCGGGTCAGATCCACGACCCGTTCGAGATCGTGCAAGCCGCTCAGCGTGGGCTCGGTCACGACCAGCACCAGGTTCGCGCCAGTGATCGAGGCGATCACCGGGCAGCCGATGCCGGGCGCGGCGTCGATGATCACCAGGTCGAGTTGTTGCCGCGTGGCGAGTTTCTTGGCTTCCGTACGAACCAGGTAAACCAGTTTTCCGGAATTTTCCTCGGCCACGCCCAATCTGGCATGGACCATGGGGCCACAGCGGGTGTCGGAAATAAACCACTGTCCGTTCACCACGGGGCCAAACTCGATCGCGTTCTCGGCGCAGAACCGGGCACACACTCCACAGCCTTCGCAGGCGATGGGGTCCACCCGGTAGGTTTTAGGCACACGGCCGTTGCCCGGCCCGTCGTAGAAGACGGCGTCGAAGCGACACAGCTCCTCGCATTTCCCGCAAGCGATGCAATGCCCTGCCATAATGCGTGCCCGCGATCCGCCGGAGAAGTCGTGGCGTTTGAGAATCCTTGGTTCGAGGACCAGGTGCAGATCGGCTGCGTCGACGTCGCAGTCGGCCAGGACAGGCTTCTCGGCAAGGACGGCGAATGAGGCGACAAAAGACGTCTTGCCCGTACCCCCCTTGCCGCTGACTACCACAAGCTCATTCATCTGGTATCTCTTGCGGTTGTGCAGACTGATTTCAATAGGCGGGAAAACGTCGATTGATATTCGGGGAGGGCTTCGCAGGCCATCAGGCCTCGCGAATACGCCTCGGCGAGTTTTCGATCGTCTGGGATCTCCTGGAGGATTGGAATATGGTGGGCAGTGCAGTACGAATGGATTTCCCTTCCGTCCAGGCCCGCCCGGTTGACCACCACTCCCATCGGCAGCTTCAATACCCGGATCATCTCCACGGCGAGCTTCAAATCGTGGAAGCCGAACGGCGTCGGCTCGGTCACCAAAATCACGAAGTCTGCCCCTCGGACGGCCTCGATGACCGGGCAGGAGGTCCCTGGGGGAGCATCGACGATCGTCAGGTCGGTCTGGAAGGCAGTGGACTTGACCGCCTTAATCAGTGGCGGACTCATAGCCTCTCCAACGTTCAACAACCCCTGTGCAAACTGGAGCTCTCCGGCTCGTCCGGTCTCCAGCACGCCGATTTCCCGAGACACTTCGGTAATGGCACTCTCGGGACAAACCAGCAAGCAGCCGCCACAACCGTGGCAAAGCTCGGGGTACACTAGTACTTTCTCGCCCACGCAGACGATTGCGCTATATTGACAAATCTCACCGCACTTGCCGCAGAGTATACACTCTTCGGCGTCAACTTGGGGAATCAGGTTTCCCACAGATCTCCGGTCCGTGATTTCCGGTTTCAGGAAAATGTGACCGTTGGGCTCTTCCACGTCGCAATCGAGGAAAGCGGCGCTTCGGCCGTTGCGCGAAGCTACATAGGCAAGATTCGTAGCCACGGTCGTCTTGCCCGTGCCGCCCTTGCCGCTTGCGATGGCAATCTGCATCGTGTGGCTTTCTCTGCTGGAGTGCTAGGGGTGGCGGGGTTCAGCGGAGCGATCCATTTCGTACCCCATAACCTGTTGGAGCCGTGGCGGCGCTCCCCCGGGGGATCACTCTTCGTTCTCCAATTGGCGGATTCGCTCCTGGAGCTGTTGCGCCTGCTGCTGGACGGCCTCGGCCTGTTGCCTGAGCATGGCCAACTCCTCTTCCTTGCTAGCGCCTTGCGGGGGCTGAAGGTTCGGGATGGGACCCGGCGCCGAGGCACCCGCTCCCATACCTATGCCGCGACCAGCTCCCATGCCTCGGCCCATACCGCCCCCGCGGCCGAGGCCCCGCCCCATACCCCCTCCACGTCCCATGCCTCGCCCGATGCCACCGCCCATCCCCATTCCACCACCTCTGATTGGCGGTTGCTGAGATGCTGGTGGTTGGTCTTGGGCAGGCGGGCTGCCCGTGCCGAAATGGCTTGCAACGTTGGGTGCATCCGCCGCCCGGAGTCGATTTGCCTTGAACTGCTCCACAACCTCGCGTACCACTCCGGAGCATCCAACAATCACTTCGATCCCGACCGCCGAAAGGGTCTGATAGGCATTGGGACCACAGTTGCCCGTGAGCACACACTGCACCCCCTTTTCGGCCATCAGTTGTGACGATTGAATACCGGCACCTCCGCCGAGCATTACATTTGGGTTTTCCAGGACCTCAAAGTCCAAGGTCTCGGTTTCTACGACCACGAAGTAGGGACACCGCCCAAAGCGCGGGTCCACGGCCGCATCCAACGAGGGTTGTTGCGCAGTAACAGCTATTTTCATTTCTTGGTTCCGTTTGGTGAAACTCAACCGGCCGGGACGGCACCCATCGTCGCCCCGCCCCGCCTGTCGTCCGCGGACACATTGCGCTTATTGTTTTTGGGGCTGTGCCTCAAGCTCCTCAATACGCTTCCGGATGCCCTCAAGGGCACTGGCGAAGTATTCCGCCTGCTGTTTCAGGAGGTCGATTTCCTGCTCTGGGCTTACGGCGGGCGGGGCAACTGGCCCGGCAGGTGGAACTCCATAAGGCACGCCGGGCCCGAATACGGGCTGGCCTAACGCGGCCCGCTGCCAACCGGTCAACCCGGTAGCGTAGTACCAATTGCGCCGACCGCGGCCCCCTCCCCAACCCCCTGCCCAGCCCCTGCCTCCAGGGATGGGATTCATGTAGCCGGGCACCGGATTTCCGATACAGTAACCTGCTGCGCGTCCTGTCATCGGACCCATTCCGGCTGGGCCTGTTCGATCTCCACCTGGCATTATTAAGTTCCTTTCTTAGAAAGAAGTTTACTGGTTTTTGTGCTTCGTGATGTTCGCATAAAGGTTGCACGGTGCCGGAAGTGCGGGATTTACTATCTCCGCCCCCGGCCCCTTCCACGACCAAATCCACGACCAAATCCACGACCAAATCCACGACCAAATCCACGACCAAATCCTCGGCCGAATCCTCGGCCGTACGCTGGCAGGTATCCCGCTCGATAGCCGAAAGGCATCGAAACCGCGCCATAGGGGGCCGGACCATAGGCTGCGGGAAATGCCCCATAGCCCACTCCCGCCCCGAGCGCGGGACCGGCAGGATAATTCATAAAACCCGGCACCGGATACCCTGCGCAATAACCTGCTGCGCGTCCCGTCATCGGACCCATTCCCATCGGGCCTGTTCGATCTCCACCTGGCATAGCAATCCTCCTTTCTCGTTACGGTTATTATCTGGTCATTGCTGACCCGCATTTTGGGCAAGTCTTCTGATTGCAGGGCTGCCCAGCAACGTGCGGGACCTTGTGGCCACAGTTTGGACAAATGCAATCCCCGCCTGGGCCTGCGGCGGCTGGGCCGCCCATGCGACCGCGACCGCGCTGGCCATCCCTCGGCGGCCCCGTTCCGTCTTCTCTTGGCATTGTTACGTTCCTTGTCTTGAAAAAAGTTTACCGATTCTGTCCACGGCCTTGTCCCTGCCCCTGTCCGCCACCTTTAGCTTGTCCTCTTCCCTGTCCCCGACCACCGCCTTGTCCCCGGCCGCGTCCTTGACCGCGACCTTTTCCTTTCCCTCCGCCGGAAGGTCCCATACCTCTGCCCGTACCGGGGCTTTGTCCTTGCGGTCCGGTTCCATCACCACGTGGCATGACGAATCTCCCTTTCCAATAGTTTTGCTTGCGTTGAGAAAACACACGTTTTGTTTTCTTCTCTACTCCCGTCACAGGAGCCGTTTCCGATCCTAACCCTTCCCGCCGGCGGCCGCCGACACTTTGGAACGTCCCAGGACCATGGCGCCCTCTTGGCAGCCGATATCCTTGGCAATCACCGGGCATTTTGCCTTGAGCAGAAAGTAGATGTCTTTGTCCGTTTCACTGAGCGTTTCGTAGTTTCCCTGACCCTTTGCAACGATCAAGTCGGCGTTGTTGAAACGTTCCAGAAAGGCCTTGCTGCAATCGGCGAGAATCGTGCCCGGGGCATCGGAACCGTTCTCGATCACCTCAACTAATCCAGTGATGCCGGCGTCTTCGGCGTCCCTTATGGTGGCGTCGTTGATCACCGGAAATCCCCTTACTCCCACGGTCACCTTTCCCGCCGGGATTCGCTCGATCAGCAGCCGATCGAAGACGATCTCCCCGGCGTTGTCGGCCAAGTAGAGGATCCGGTCGGCATCGGAAAGCGCACGCCAGAACTCCTCCACGTTCGCATCAAGCGGAGCGGACAGAGCGTACATGACCGATTCACGGACTTCCGTCTCGCTCAAGTGACTATTCACGCCGAAGTCGATCACGTTGCCGGCAATCACCAGCCTCACCACCGTCTCCATCGGGTTGTCCGAATCATCAACCCAGCCTCGCAACGTCGGGTACAGCTCCAGCGCCATCCGGTTGAATCGATCCTTGAGCTGGCGATAGGGATCGCTTTGGCCCGTGTGCTCGCGAATCCTCCGGTGGATCCATTGGCCCATTTCCGGAGGAGTCCGATCCAGGTCCATTTCGGCGGCGGTTCGGAGGACCTCCCGAAGCACCCGCTGGTGAGCCGTCTCATCCGGCGTCAAGAGACGTACCGCATCCAATGTCTGGCGGATAAGGCAAGGAATACAGTCAAAGAACGTTTTCATCGGGATTCCTGCGCCCAACGCCCTTCTACGTTAGGTTTGTCGGCGGGTTGAAGTTGCCCCGTCTTGAATTTCTCAAGGGCTTCTTTCACGGTCCCGGAGGCGCCCTGGTATACCTTCACATTGCCGGCCTGGAGCGTGGCGAAGGCCTTGGGACCGACGTGGCCGGTGATCACCGCCGCCACTCTGAGGTCGACAACGGCCCGGCCGGCCTGGATTCCGGCGCCTTGTACAGCGTCCACGTTCTTCGTGTTATCGTGCGCGGCGAATTCACCCGAGTCGGTGTCGACAACGATGTAGTACCGCGCACGTCCGAAACGTGGGTCGACTTGGCTGTGGAAGTCCGAACCTTGCGACGTTACGGCTACTTTCATAACTCGTCTGTCTCCCGTTCAATGGTCACAAAAGTTATCACCCAGTTCGAGGTCACCATCCAGATAGCTCCGCACTACGTTCTCAGGCGACTCCGGAGCCGCCCCAACCATAACCTTGATTCCTTGCTCGGCAAAGATGCCTTGAGCGCGCCGCCCCATGCCACCGGCAATGACCAGGTTCACCCCTTGGTTGCGTAGCCAACGGGGAAGCACCCCCGGCTCGTGAATCGGTGGGTCGAGTTGGCGGGAGTTGAGGATTTGCCTGGCCGCGAGGTCCACGTCGAGCACAGCAAACCATTCGCTATGCCCAAAGTGGGTGCACAGCCGGCCACCTGCAACGGGAACCGCGATCACCAGAACGTTGTTGGAACCCTTTGCGGTTAACGACATCGATCACTCTCCTATTGAGACAGATACTTTCGTATGCCCTGGTCCCAGACCGGTAGGATCAGGCCGTCCAGGCCCTGTCGAGCGGGACCGAGTATTCGCTGTTCAGAACACATCGTCTTTGGGATCACGTCTTTGGGATCACGTCTTTGGGATCACGTCTTTGGGATCACGTCTTTGGGATC
>CAZUAM010000004.1:25659-31014 GCA_964618095.1 uncultured Planctomycetaceae bacterium
ACGTCTTTGGGGTCACCTATTCAGCGACGACGGGGCCCCACGGCCGTGCAATGGACGGTCGCGGGAGCCCCGACCGCCGCCGTCGCCACCCCGTCGCTCTTGCGGCCCTAACAAACAATCCGCGACGGGGTTTTGACATCGTGCTTTCCAATGCCGACTGTGGTTTCCTTGTCCATCCTCAGCAGTTGCCCAGGCCGCGGGGGTTACCGCCCGCCCCCCCCACCGCGGCGTCTTCCGCCGCGGCGACGCGGAGGTTTTGCACCCTGCTGGGACCCGGGTAACGGGCTACGTACACCGTCATGATCTCGAACCTGTCCCCAGCCCCAACGGCCGGATGCTTTCATCGTTCTCTCGGAGTCCAGGTCTCCTCGGAGCAGAGCGGCCAGCGCGTCCTCAATCTCGCCGGTAACCCAGTCGTAGATGGTGATGCCCGCAGACCGTAGCGATTCGGCCGACCAGCAGTCGATGGCGCCGCAAATGATCGTATCCACACCGAGCTCAAGCAGCTTGTTGATCCGCTCGTGCGGCGCCCAATTGGATGCCCCGAACTCCTGACGCTCTGATGGCTTGTCGCCATCGATGGCAACAACCAGGACCGCCCGCGCGCAGTCGAACCGAGGCGAAACACGCGTTCCGAAGGTGGGAATTGCGACCTTTTTTTTGGCACCCATCAAACGTTCTCCGCAATTCGGCAATAACGTCTTACGTCTTCGCTAGGGCCTCCGTGAGCTTGACTCGCAATGTTTTCTCGGCCTGCTCGCAACTGCCGCTGGAGAGCTCCTCGTCATGGAACTTCCAGTTGATGCCCTGATGTGGCACAGCCGAAGCAGGGATCGTATGCCCGAAAGGCCATCTCCACCATCTTCAACATACCTTCCTTGATGACTTGGCCCTTCTTGATCAGCCCCTGGGAGAGACCACTCAGCGCAATGACTATGCAGCAACCGTGCCATTCGGGAGCTGCCAAACGACGACGTTGCAAGCCGTTACGGTGAATGGAGATACGGCTCTGCGGACGCGCACGCCGAAACGAGAGGAGATTGCAGTGCTGCAATATATTGCATTGCGGGATCGCCGAAATGCAATAGTGGAGCGGACCTACACTCAAGGGTAGGTAAGGCCGTACTTTTTCATCTTCCGCCAGAGCGTGCTCGTATCGATCCCCAGCGCTTTGGCCGTCTTGCCGCGGTGACCGTCGTGCTGGCGGAGCGTCTGAAGGATCGTCATGGCTTCGGCCTCCAGCAGCGGCGTGCCGGTCGCCTTCGAGTGACCGCCGCCTTCGCTCGAGGCCTCTTGGAGTAGGTCCTTGGGCAAACAACCGACCTCGATCCGGTCGCCGCGACAGAGGACGACGGCGTGTTCGATCACGTTCTGCAACTGACGGACGTTCCCGGGAAAGTCGTAGCCCATTAACACCCCCAGTGCTTCCTCCGAGATGCCCTCGATCTGCCTGCCCTGCTGGGCACTGAACCTGCGGACAAAGTGATCGGCCAAGAGGGGAATGTCCTCCCGACGATACGTTAAGGGGGGGAGCACGATCTTCAATACATTCAGCCGGTAGTAAAGGTCCTCGCGAAATGTACCCCGCCCGACCAGCTCCGCCAGCGGTCTGTTGGTTGCCGTGATCACTCGCACGTTCGTGTTCACCGTCGAGGTGGCCCCCAGTGGTTCGTACTCCTTTTCCTGTAGGACCCGTAGCAGCTTGACTTGCAGGGCACTGGAGATATCGCCGATCTCGTCCAGGAACAGCGTTCCTCCTTCGGCCAGCGCGAAGCGGCCCGGCTTGTCCTTCTTGGCATCGGTGAAAGCGCCCTTGCGATATCCAAACAGTTCCGACTCCAGCAGCGTGTCGGGCAGGGCGCCGCAATTGACGGCCACGTACTTCCGACGGGCTCGTCCGCTGAGGTTGTGGATCGCCTTGGCAAACAGTTCCTTGCCGGACCCGGTGGGCCCCTCGATCAGCACGGTGCTGTCGCTGGTGGCAACGTCCGGCAAGATGTCGAGGATACGGCGAATCTCATGGTTCTTGCTGATGATGTCATGGAACGTATAGCGTGCGTCGATTTCCTTGCGCAGCAATTCGACCATCGAGAGATCGCGAAACGTTTCTACGCCTCCGATCACCTGGCCGTTTTCATCCCTCAACACGGCCGTGCTAATACTGACCGGAATCTTCTCACCCCGGCTGTTGAGGATGTTGATCCGCCGGTCCACCTGCTGGCGACCGCTTTCCATCGTCTCGCGCAAGGCACAAGCACTCTGGCAGATATTGGCATGGAAGACGTCGAAGCATTTTTGGCCAATGGCCTGCTCACGGAGAATGCCGGTAACCTTTTCTGCGGCCCGATTGAACCAAGTGACGTTCCAGTCGCCATCGACCGTAAACACCCCATCCGCGATCGAATCGAGGATGACCTTTCGGACCTGCTTTTCGAATGTTTCACTCATGGTAATCCCGTGGAAAAGTGGGGCCGTGCGGGGTTCTTCGGTGTCGGCAGCTCTCGTGCCCGCAGTTGTCACGCTAGCGAGCCGCCACAGAGGGACCCCGCAGAACGGGATCGCAGAAGTTGTCTGACAATAGGGATCCCGCAGAGACCCTTGTCGCTCCAATCGTGCAACAGAATTGCGAACCTACACTATGCCTCCTTAATTATTGCAGAAATGCAAGCATTGGTCTAGCCCTCGGTAGGATACCGGGTATCGTTTCCGGACGGCGTGGGGCCAAGACGCCCCGCGGGACTGAACGTGCGTGTGGCTATCTGGAACGTGAACGCCGAGCGAGTGTCCGTTTCGGCTGATTGAGGGCATCCGGGAATTCCACCGGTGAAAACCCCCTATGGGAGGCGTCTCCGACGGTGACCGGGCGACTCTCCGGTCCCAGTCGCCGACAGAGTCGCCTCCCACTACTTCGCATTCCGGGACACCCTTCCTTACTTCGGACGAGACAGGCGGCAAGCCAAAACGACGCCCTACGCGGTCACGCCAGTCCGAAGAACTCATCTGATCATTCATCGTGCCGATAAGAACGGTCAAATGGGGCCCTCCGCGAATCGCCAGACCTTCGATCGTGTCGAAGCTGTCCAATTCGGCCGTCTCCGCCGCCAGGTTGGGAAGATACCGGCCTCGCGACGGGCTGGCCGCCGTATTCGCTTGGGGCCGTCCAGCGCGCCACGGCATTCGAGGATGCGGCCCACGGTGCGGATCGAGGGGCAAGACTCGATCGGTCGGGATTCCATCTCGCGTTGGATCGCCGCAGCCCCGTATTCGCCCGGGACGCTATGCTTCTTCAGTAACCGTAGGGTGCGTGCACGCACCCTACGTGGCTTGACACCGCGCTCCCGTAAGCCGCCGGTTCATTCAGTAACCGTACGTCTGCCATCGCACTGTAGAAGTGAGCTACGCAGCGGGATTCACGCCAACCACCGGGCCACGTCCTTGGCCCAGTAGGTGAGGATGATCCCGGCGCCGGCGCGGTGGATGGCGGTGAGGCATTCCAGGGCGGCGGTCCGCTCGTCGAGCCAGCCCTGCTGGGCGGCCGCCTTGACCATGCTGAACTCGCCGGAGACGTTGTAGGCGGCCAGGGGCACGCCGGGCCAGCGCTGGCGGACCTGGCGGATGACGTCCAGGTAGGCCAGGGCCGGCTTGACCATCACGATGTCGGCCCCTTCGGCCAGGTCGAGCTCGATCTCGCGCAGCGCCTGGCCGGCCGCCGCGGCCGGGTCCATCTGGTAGCCGCGGCGGTCGCCCGACTGTGGTGCGCTCTCGGCGGCCTCGCGGAAGGGGCCGTAGAAGGCGCTGGCGTATTTTGCCGCGTAGCTCATGATTGGCAGGTGGGAGTATCCGGCGGCGTCGAGCGCCTGCCGGATCGCGCCCACCATGCCGTCGATCATCCCGCTGGGGGCCACCACGTCGGCGCCTGCCCGGGCGTGGACGACCGCCTGCTCGGCCAGGAGTTCTAGCGTGGCGTCGTTGTCCACGTCCGTCCGTCCGGTGGCGTCGCTTAAGCGGCCGCAGTGGCCGTGGTCGGTGTACTCGCAGAAGCAGACGTCGGTCACCAGCAGCAGCTCGGGTGCGGCCTGCTTGGCTCGGCGGATTGCCTGCGGGATGATCCCGGAGTCGCTTACCGCGTCGCTGCCGGCGGGGTCCTTTTCGGCGGGGATGCCGAAGAGGATCACGCCGCCGAGTCCCAATTCGGCCGCCTGGCGGACCTCACGGGCGAGCAGGTCGGGCGAAAGCTGGTAGTTGCCCGGCATGGCCGAGATCTCCCGGCGGACGTTCTCGCCCGGCCGGACGAACAGGGGCAGGATCAGGGCCGCCGGCGAGAGTCGCGTTTCGCGGACCAACTCGCGGACGGCGGGATGGTAGCGAAGCCGGCGGAGCCGGGTGGTGGGGAAGCCGGGGCAGTAGGTGTTGTGTTCAGGGCACATGGTATCGGTTGTCCTTGGTGTGGTGCACTTTTTGCTAAGCCGCAAGCAGCCTGCGGTTGCTAAGCCGCAAGCGGCCTGCGGTTGCTAAGCCGCAAGCGGCCTGCGGTTGGTAAGCCGCACGCGGGTTACGGTTTGTCGCCGGTAGCTGCCAACTCCTCGCGGGCCCGGCGGACGGCCTGGGCGGCCCAGGGCTTGTCCTGGTAGAGCTCGATCACGGCCCGGTACATGGAGCGTGCCCGGTCGGGCTCAGTGCTGCTGAGCTGGTGGGCCTGATCGAGCCGGTCCTGCACGAGTTCCAACTGATCGGCCGTCTGCCTGTCGAGCTGTTCGCGGAGTTCCGCCAGCCGGCGTCGGGCCAGCTCCAGGCACTTCCCGGTCGGCCCCGAGGTGTCGGCCCGGTGATCGTACAAATCGATCAATGCCTGGAGCTTGGCCATTCCCCGTTCCGGGTCGAGCCGCACGTAGTTGATCGCCTCCAGGTAGGCCCGCTCGATCGGGACCAGGTTCTCGGTCCCGGCCAGTCCTCTGATGATGCGGTCGAATCTTCGTTCCTGGCGGTACAACTCGATCTCCTTCTGGTACCCTCGCAACTTATCCTGGAACTCCCGCAACTGTTCATAACGGGGGTGCTTGGGATCCAGCCGCAGCCCCAAGAATCTCTCGATGTCGTCTTCCGCTTCCAGCAGCGAGGCAGTCGAACCATCGGCGGTGCGGGCAGTGATTCTGTCGTAGAGAGTGTCTTCTGAGGGGGGCTGGAGGAAGTACCACACGGTGAGGCCGACCGCGATCAATCCCGCGGCCAACACCCAGGTCTGGAGCGAGATGAGTGGGTGGGGCTGTTGCGGGGTCTCGACGTGGTCGAGATCCTCTTCGGCAACGGGCGTGAAGTGGCCGCCCGACTTCTCCTCCTTGGTCGTTTCCGGCTTGT